>JBCBDK010000022.1:0-16044 GCA_038529675.1 Actinomycetota bacterium | reverse complement strand
GCGGTCCCGGAACGCGGCGCCCTGCGCGCTCGCGTCGGTCGGGCCGTCGACCGACACACCGCGTCGATGAACAACGTCGACATCGTCGACGATGGTCGTCCCGCCGCCGACGCGTTCGGCGCGCAGCGCGAGATCGGCATCTTCGAAGTACGCCGGGTGGAACACGGGGTCGAAGCCGCCGAGCCGCTCGTAGAGGCGGCGGGTCGTGACCCAGCAGGCCGCCGACGCGAAGTCGTGCTTCGGTCGTTCCGTCGGGGCCGCGGATCCATTGCTGGTCGGTGGGTCCGCGACGCGTGTGGTGACGCCCCGTTGATCGACTCGGACCCCGGCTTCGTCGACGACGCCGTCGGGTCGGACGAGGCGCGGCGCGACGATGTGGTCGGGATGTCGCCGCGCTTCGGCCACGAGCGGTTCGAGCCACCCGACCGGCACGATCGCATCGGGGTTGAGGAATGCGAGGAGTTCGCTGTGTCCCAGGTCGACACCGAGGTCGTTGCCGCCACCGAAGCCGAGGTTCGCCGGGACCCGGACGAGTCGGACGCCGGCGGTGGCGAGCGAGATCCGGTCTGCCGTTCGATGACCCCGCTCGGGGTGTGCGTTGTCGACGACGACGACGTCGGCGGTCAATTCGGTGTGGCGCGCGTCGAGCGAACGCGAGAGTGCAGCGAGGGCGTCGAGAACGACGGGGCCGGTGCCCCACGTGACGAGGATGATCGATACGTCGGGCGTCGTCGCTCGTCGAAAGCGCGACGTCGCGGTCGGCGATGCGGTCACGACCTCGAACCGGGCGCATCCGTTGCGAGCCGGTGCGACCGGTTCCACGACCGTGCTCACGTGCGGGACGATCCGTGGTGATGGCGAACGAGTTCGGCGACCGAGTTCGTCCGACGGAGTTCGGCACGGGTCTGTTGCAGCTCGCGTCGTTGCGCAGCGATCGTCCGGCGCAGCTCGTCGATCTCGGCTCGTCGGCCATCGAAGGTGCTCACCGTGTTTGCGTGTCCGAGGTGGGGACGAAGACGCTCGGCGAGGCCGTCGAGGAGCGCATGCAGGTTGCGTCGGACCTCGGGCGTGCAGCCTGCGGCTCGGTCGGCCTCGAGACGGAGTTGGCGGTCGAGTGGTGAAGCAGCGACCTCCGTGGCGTCGACCGGGAACAGCCAGCGACGGTGTTCTTGCACCCGGCGCCGGACCGCACGTGCGACGTCGTCGATCTGCTCGTCGTACAGCTCGGCGAGGCCGACGAGGTCGAGCGGATCGGCGTCGGTGGGGCGGACGGTGGGCGTCGTTGCCTCGATCGCTGTGTCGGACCCGGGCTCGTCAGCGGTGGCGACGAGGTCGAGGACGGCCACGCAACCCCGGTGCCAACCCGGGGTGGCCGGACGCCAGTCGGTCGTATCGGGGCGTTCGGTGCGGACGCGGGTCGCGAGGACGAGGACGGCGTCGTCGAGGCGGCGGCCGAGCTCGTGGCGCAACACGGCGGCGAGTCGGCCGGCGTCGTCGTCGAACGGATCGATCGCTGCGAGAACGCCGATGACCGGCGACGCGTTGCCCACGGCGTCAGCGTAGGCGCACCCGCCTGGTCCTTGCGGAGGAAACGAGCAGTTCGCGAGTCGATCAGGTGATCGGGCGGTCCTGCTTGTCCTTCTTGGCAGCCTTCTGCGCCTTCTTCCACTCGCGCACCTTGCCCAGGCTCACCTCGTCGTGCACGTCCGCGACCGAACGCGGCACGTCGTCGCCGAACTTGCCGGCGGCGTCGCGCCAACCATCGGGCTGGACGCCCTGCGTCTTGCCGAGCAGCGCGACGAAGATCTTCGACTTCTCGTCGCCGTAGCCCGGCAGCGCCTTCAGACGCTTGAAGAGCTCCTTGCCGTCGACCACGTCGGCCCAGAGGTTGGCGGCATCGCCGTCGTAGTCCGAGACGAGCGCCTGGCACACACTGTGGATGCGCTTGCCCATCGAGCCGGGGAAGCGGTGGATCGCCGGCTTGTCGCAGCAGATCGTGACGAACTCGTCGACGTCCATCGCCGCGATCTTCGCCGGATCGAGGTGGCCGAGCCGTTCCTTCAGCGTGTTCGGCCCGGCGAACGCCCACTCCATGGGCACCTGCTGATCGAGCAGCATCCCGAGCAAGAGCGCGTTGGCGTCGGAGTTGAGCAGCCCGTCGGCGGTCACGTCACCGGTGATGTACAGCGTTCCGGTCATGGAGACGAATCTACCGACCGCCACGTTCTGGGTCTGACCCCAGGCGTGATGTCACGTGCTGGGCTTGACCCCAGGCGCGATGTCACCGCCGGCGGTGGTCGAGCCGACGATGGAACCGAGCCCGGGTGGGAGATGTGAGCCAGTCGTCGCGGCTGATGCCGAGGAGGTGCACGTCTTGCGGCACGCCGCGGATCGCGACGCGCGAGCGGTACGCACCGAGGTGCCGGAAGAAGCCGTTGCGAATCGCCGAGCGGAACTGCGGGAGGTTGTCCTCGAACGCGTGGGCGTACAGCCACCGCAACGGCGTGTTCCCGCAGAACCAGTCGCCGAACAGGAAGCAGGCTTCGAGCATCAGCCCGGTCCGTCGATACTCCGTGGCGGCGATGATCGAGAAGAACCCGTGCCCGGCACGCCAGTCGACGTCGTGGAGGTGAACGTACCCGATGACGTCACCCGCCCCGACGCCCGACGGATCGGGCCGGCGCGTCGTGTCGTCGCCGAGGAGTTCGCAGACGAGGATCGCGTGCGTGTTCTTCCACAGTGCGGCTTCGTACTCGTCGAGGCCCGGCACATGGCCTCGGTAGCGCCAGAGTTCTCGATCACCGACCGTCGTGTCGATCTGATGGAGCCGGTCGTAGTCGGATGGTCGAGCGTGTCGGAGAAGCGTTCGGCGGCCGCGGACGACGGCGGCAGTTTCGGCGGTCATCGTGTGTCGAACCAGGTGAGGTACTCGTCACGCGACAAGCCGTACGTCAGGCGGGACGCGAGTCGGCCACCGACGAATGCGAACTCGGGGATCTCGACTTCGAGTCGAAAGGCATCGAGGTGACCGATCAGGTCGGGGTCGTCGTCGAACCGCTCGATGTACAGATGCTGGATCTGGCCGTTGGCGAACGCCGCATCCAGCACCTCCGTGATGACCGATCTCGCTGCATCTGCTGCGCCCGGAACGGGCGCTGTGTGCAGGTCGAGCTGTGCGCACCGACCGTCGCCGGTCAGGTCGACGAGGCCGGCAAAGCCGAAGGGACCCGAATCGGGCTGTTCGAGCACGGCGATGATCTCGTACTCGCCGACGGTCTCGAGCGCTCGGAAGGGAGCTGTCCCGTGCTTGCTGAAGCGCCAGATCCGAGGGTCGAGCGCAACCGCGAGGTCGTAGAGAAAGCCGGCGTCACTCGGTTCGGCGAACCGCCACGACGCCGTATCCGTCTGCGTCGTGGCGGTGTCGCCGATCGAGTCGTCCATCGTCGGCGTCAGCTCCAGAAGCCGTTGACGTCGATGATGAACTGCGAGGTGTGGCCTGCGGTGCCGCCGATGAAGACCTTCACTTCGCGATCGCCGGACAGCCCGGTGATGGCCGCGTTGGCAACGGCGAAGATCGCCGACACGTAGTTCACGGTCGAGGTGGTTGCGCTCGCTGCGTCGCCCGGCGTGATCGCGAGGAACCCCGGAGCGGTCGTCGCGACCGCAGTGAGGTTGCAGCTGATCGCCGTGGCACTGGCCGGAATCGCATCCGGGGTCGTGACCGCTCCGGTCCCTGGGTCGATCGCGTCCTTGACCGACACGACCCGGCTCCCATCGGCAGCGATGGCGCCACCGTCGAGCTGACTGTCGTACGCTCGATAGGGCGAGATCGGCGTGAACTGGATCGGTGTCGTCGGTGCCGGGTCGTCCTCTTCCTTCGCGAGAAGGCGCCAGACGGCACTCGGTGCGCTCTTGACGCAGTAGTACAGGTCACCGCCGTCCACCTTGAACTGACCGCGCGTCCCCGACGCACTGGTCGGAGGGCCGGAGTTGGTCGAGTCGGAGAGTTTGAGCGGAACCGGCGCATCGAGCTTCGCCCCGAAGCTCGACCCAGAGCCCATGAACGCCGTGGTGAAGCCGCCGGTGGTCGAGGAGTTGGCGAGTGCTGTGATGCACGAGCCGACCGTTCCGAAGTTCGTCTGTGACAGATCGTTCGTGACGTGAAGGCCGCCGACGAACTCACTCGCGCTGTACGAACCGGTCCCGCCCAGTTCGAGGATCGTCGGTGAGCTGGACTCGTTGGTCTGGCCGACGTTCAAGTCGTCGCCGTCGGCTGCGCTCACCGGTCGGGCGAGCGCAAGCCCGCCGACCGCAGCACCTGCGCTCGCCGCACCGAGCGCGCGGAGCATGTTGCGACGGCCGACCGGCTTGTCGGTGTCGGCAGCCTCGTACGCATCGACTCGCGCTCGCAGCCGCGCCATCTCGGCGCGCAGCTCGTTGAGATCGTCAGACATGGTTCCCTCCTGGTGACGGATGTGAGCCACCCGATGTGGATCACGTGACGAACCTACGTCACCTGCGAGAACGCCCGCGACGAATTACGGAGGCCCCGCAACGGCAGGCAGTGTCAGGCGTGGAGGGGGTCGACGGCGTCGGGGTCGATGTCGTAGCGCTCGATCGCGTCCTGAACGATCGACGCGTCGACCAGGCCGTCTTGGTGGAGGCCCCAGAGTGTCGCCAGCACGACGTGGCCGGTGTCGATCTCGAAGTGGCGACGGAGCGCCTCGCGAGTGTCGGAGCGGCCCATGCCGTCGGTGCCGAGGGCGGCGAACGTGCGATCCGGGAGGAACTGCTGGACCTGCTCGGGCACCGATGCCATGAAGTCGCTGACCGCGATGATCGGCCCCTCGGAGTCGGCGAGGCGCTGCGCGACGAGCGGGATGCGGCGGTCCTGGCTCGGGTGGAGTCGGTTCTGTCGCTCGGCGGCCTGGCCGTCTTCGCGCAGTGCCTTGTACGACGTGGCCGACCACAGCGATGCTGCGACGCCGTAGTGCTCGGCCAGCTCGGTCTGCGCCTCGCGCGCCGCGGTGTGCGCAGAGCCCGAGAAGAGGATCGTGGCGGGCGTGGCATCGCCGTTCGACGCGACCTCCGCCGGTGCATCGGCGAACTTGTAGAGACCCTCGACGATCTGCTCCGACAGCCCCGGTACCTCGGGGAGCGCCGGCATCTCGTAGTTCTCGTTGTACAGCGTGATGTAGTACAGGACGTCGGTCTCCTCGGGCGCGCCGCCGCCGTACATCCGGGTGAGGCCGGCCTGCACGATCGCGCCGACCTCGTACGCGAACGCCGGGTCGTAGGCCTGGACGTGCGGCACGGTCGACGCCAACACGAGGCTGTGGCCGTCCTGGTGCTGGAGCCCCTCACCGAGCAGCGTCGTCCGACCGGCCGTGGCCGCCATCATGAAGCCGCGTGCACGGATGTCGGCCGCCTGCCAGATCAGATCACCGATCCGCTGGAAGCCGAACATCGAATAGAAGGTGTAGAACGGCACCATCGGCACGCCGCGCGTGGCGTACGACGTGCCGGCGGCGATGAAGCTGGCCATCGAACCGGCCTCGGTGATGCCCTCTTCGAGGATCTGGCCCTGCGTCGACTCCGAGTACGACAACAGGAGGTCGTGGTCGACCGGCTCGTACTTCTGGCCCTGCGAGGCGTAGATCTTGATCTCGCGGAACAGTGCGTCCATGCCGAACGTGCGGGCTTCGTCGGGGATGATCGGCACGATGCGCGGGCCGATGTGCTCGTCGCGGGCGAGGTTGCGCAGCAGGCGGGTGAAGCCCATCGTGGTCGACACCTCCTGCCCACCCGAGCCGCTGCGGAGCTCGGCGAACGCCTTGTCGTCCGGCAGCTCGATCGGGCGACGGGCGACGGTCGTGCGCTTCGGGACGAAACCGTCCAGCGCCTTGCGTCGCTCCATCATGTACTGCCACTCGATCGAGTCCTTCGAGGGCATGAAGTACGGCGGATCGTCGGCGTCGATCGCCGAGTCGGGAATCTCGTCGTGGAGGTACAGACGATCGCGCAGCTCCATGATCTGCTGCTTGGTCATCTTCTTGATCTGGTGGGTGGCGTTGCGGCCCTCGAAGCCCTCACCGAGCGTCCACCCCTTCACCGTCTTGGCGAGGATCACGGTCGGGCGGCCCGAGCCCAGGTTCTCGGTGGCGGCCTTGTACGCCGCGTACAGCTTGCGGTAGTCGTGCCCACCGCGCGGCAGGCTGCGGATCTCGTCGTCGGACAGATGCGACACCATCTGCCGCAGCCGCTCGTCGGGTCCGAAGAAGTGTTCGCGGGCATAGCTGCCCGGCTCGACCGCGAAGCGCTGGAACTCGCCGTCGACGGTGTTGTTCATCTTGTTGAGCAGGACGCCGTCCTTGTCCTGCGCGAGCAGGTCGTCCCACTTCGAACCCCACACGACCTTGATGACGTTCCAGCCCGCACCACGGAACACCGCCTCGAGCTCCTGGATCACCTTGCCGTTGCCGCGCACCGGACCATCGAGACGCTGCAGGTTGCAGTTGATGACGAACACGAGGTTGTCGAGCTGCTCGCGCGACGCGAGCGAGATCGCGCCCAGCGTCTCCGGCTCGTCGCACTCGCCGTCGCCGAGGAATGCCCACACCCGGCTCTGGCTGGTGTCGTCGATCTGGCGGTTGTGGAGGTAGCGGTTGAACCGTGCGTGGTAGAGCGCCGTGATCGGACCGAGGCCCATCGACACCGTCGGGAACTCCCAGAAGTCGGGCATCAGACGCGGGTGCGGATACGAGCTGAGGCCGCGGCCGCCCCGGCCGATCTCACGACGGAAGTGATCGAGGTCGTCGTCGGTCAGTCGACCCTCGAGATACGCCCGCGCGTACACGCCGGGCGCAGCGTGACCTTGGAAGTAGATGTGGTCGCCGGGCGTGCCGTCGTCCTTCCCACGGAAGAAGTGGTTGAAGCCGATCTCGTACAGCGCCGCCGACGACGCGAACGTGGACAGGTGACCGCCGATCCCGTCGGCGTTCTTGTTCGCCTTGACGACCATCATCGCCGCGTTCCAACGGATGAACGCCCGGATGCGACGCTCGATGTGCTCGTCGCCGGGGAACCACGGCTCCTCCTCGCGGGGAATCGTGTTGACGTACGGCGTCGAGACCGTCGCCGGGAACGACACCTGCGACTCGTTCGCACGCTCCATCAAACGCGAGAGCAGATACCGAGCCCGCGTCTTGCCATGCGCATCAACGACCGCGTCGAGGCTGTCCAGCCACTCCTGGGTCTCGAGCGGGTCGATGTCGGGCAGCTGGTGAACGTGACCGTCGAAGATCATGCCGAGCATTCTCGCAGCGTTCCCCGCGGTTACGGCTCGGTAACTTCCGCTCCCTTCCAGGGGAGGCGTTCCGGGGCCACGCAGGCCCTCCACGCGATCTGCGCGCGGGAGCTCGCCGTTCCTAGTCGATCCACCAGCCGGTGGTGTCGAAGAGGGTGTGGGTGCTGGACGAGGCGGTGATGCAGAGTTCGCCGGCGGTGATGCCGGCGGTCAGCGAGTTGGCGGCGAAGCCGAACTCGAGTGCGTTCACCGATGACGTCGACGCTGTCGCTCCACACGGTGCACCCGTCAGGAACGCCGGCCACCACGGCTGGACGATTGTCAGCGTGCCGGTGACCGCCCGCGCCTCGCTCGGCGCCACCCGGACGTCGTAGGTCTGCGTTGCGCCGTGCAGGGGGCCCCATCCACCCGTCCCGTTGCGGGTGTCGAGCATCCGCGTCGGAACGACAGGAACGAACCGGAGCGCGCCGCTGTCGGAGAACGTGCCCGTCAGGTCGACGATCACGTCGACCGACGACGTCGACGTCACGCAGAACGTGCCGTCGTCACCGACCTCGGCGATCGCCGACGCCGCGATGACCGGATCGAAGAGGTAGTTGAGAGCGGCGACCTCGACCTCGGTACGGCACGGCGCAGCCTGTAGCAGGCCGGGCGCGTCCTGGTCGACGGTCGTCAGGTTGATGGCAACCGCCTCGGCACCTGCGGGTGCGGTGAGCCGGATCTCGGTCCGTCGACCCGTGTTGCGGGTGTCGTGCAGTCGTTGCGGTGTCGGCAACGGATCGAATCCGAGCCCGTCGGGGTGATCCGGATGGAACGCACCCTGGAGATCGACGACCACGTGGGCATCGCCGACGACCTGAACGCACACCGAGCCGTCGTCGCCGACCGGCGTGATCGCCGGGCCACCGCGCACCGTGTTCGCGAGGAAGTTCACGCTCGACGCATCGGTCGGCCGACCGCACCTCGCCGCCGCGAGGAACCCTGGCGCCCGCGTGTCGACCGCCGCGAGGTGCAACGCAACTGCGGTGGTACCCGGCGGTACGGCGTCGCCGAGTTCGACCCTGAGGACGTCGCCCGTGGTCCGACGTCCTCCAGTCGGCGGCGGATCGAACCGTGTGTCCGCGAGGCGCCGCTGTTCGAGCGGGACGAACCGGCTGGGCGCGCCGGTGGCGTTCGGCAGCGATGCCGGAACGCCGGTCTGCTGCCCGGTGGCGAGCCGCGCCGTGATGATCTGCGACATCCGCGCCGAACGGGCGCGGTAGCCGCTGGGAGCGAGGTGGATGTTGTCCGACGACGGGTACGGACCGGTTCGCATCTCGGTCGGCCAGTCCCACGTGTCGAGGTTCGGTTGCGCGTCCGCCACCTGTGCGAGCGCGGTGTTCCAGCGGAACTGCTCGTTCGCCCTGCTCGGCTGCAACGTCATCTGCGGCCACCACACGCGACTCGCGGGCCCGAGGCGGTCGAGGACGCTGGTGATCGTGCTGCGCATGCATTCGATGTCGGGACAGAACACCGAGTCGTTCGAGCCGAGGTTGACGACGACCTTCGACGGCTCCCATCCCTCCGAGCGCCAGTGGTCGATCCACCAGGTCAGTCGTGCCGCATCGGGCGCTCGATGGGGGGTGCCCGTGTTGAACCCCGCACCAGCGACGAACCGGATCGGCCCCCACCCCTCGGCGCGCAGGTGATCGATGAGCGTCGGCGAATTGATCGCGCTGCCGTACATCACCGAGTCGCCGAAGACGGTGAGCGGGCCGAGCGGCCCGGGCGTGTCAATCTCGATGATCCTGACCGCCAGCGCGTCGGCCGTCGGTGCGTTCGGGCCGCTCCATCCGATCGCAGCCGCGATCGACGCGACGACGATGCCGAGCACGGCGGCGAGCCGGCGCGGTCTCGACACGGTTCGGACCGAACGCATCAACTGAACGGTACCGGTGCCCGGCGGTGTGCCCGCGTGCACCGTGCAGTTCAGAGCGGGGTCGTTCGCGCCGATACCATCTCATGCCCGTGGCGGAACCGATCTCAACGATCGCCGATCGGGCGCGGGTCGACGGGCGAATCGAATCGATCCCGTCCCGGACGATCTCGTACCAACCGGCGCTCGACGGAGTGCGCGCGCTCGCCGTGATCGCCGTCGTGCTCTTCCACGCAGACATCGGGGTGCTCGGCGGTGGCTACCTCGGTGTGTCGGTCTTCTTCACACTCTCGGGCTACCTCATCACGACCCTGCTCGCGACCGAGATCGAGCGCGACGGGCGCATCGCCCTCGGCGCGTTCTACGCACGCCGGGCCCGTCGCCTCCTGCCCGCAAGCGTGCTCGTCGTTGCGCTCGTCGCCGTCGCCGCCGTCGTGACCGACTGGTTCGACGCCGTCGACGGGCTGCGGTCCGAGATCGTCGGCAGCCTCTTCCAGGTCGCGAACTGGGTGCTGCTCGCCGACGACGGCTCGTATCAGGACCTCCTCCAGCAGGCGGCGGGAGCATCGTCCCCGCTCGAGCACTACTGGTCACTGGCGATCGAGGAGCAGTTCTACTGGCTGTGGCCGGTCGTCTTCGTCGGCCTCTGGCGACTCGGCCGACACCGGCACGGGCGCCTCGCACTGCTCGGATCGATCACCGCCGTCAGCGTGATCGCCGCGCCGGTGATCGCTGCGGTCTGGGGTGCCGACGCCGCGTACTGGGCGACGCCGGCCCGGGCGGCCGAGGTGCTGATCGGTGCGTTCCTCGGTCTGCTGCTCCTGGGCCGTCGTGTTCCGGCGGTCGCCGCCGTCCTGGCGCCGCTTGCGCTCGTCGCGCTCGGCATCGCCATCGTCGTCTTCCCGAGCGCTGGCGGGCCGGCGTACGCCGGCGCGCTCCCTGCCGTCGGCGTCGTGAGCGCGCTGCTGCTCGTGGGGCTGCAGGCCGAATCGGCGACCCGCCGCCGACTGTCGGTGCGCCCGCTCGTGTGGCTCGGAACGATCAGCTACGGCGTGTACCTCTTCCACTGGCCGATCTTCGTCGTCCTCAGCGAGGACCGGATCGGCGTCGGTGGCCCCGCGCTGCTGGCCATGCGGTTGACCACGACGCTCCTCGTGGCGCAACTGTCGTTCACCCTGTTCGAGCAGCCGATCCGTCGAGGGGTCCGTATGCAGCCGCGCACGACACTGCTCGCCGGCGGCGCGACGACCCTCGTCGTCGCGCTCGGCGCGATGGTACTGGTGCCCGGATCAGCGGGGAACTACTGGGACGCCGACGGCGACACCGCGGCCGCTGCTGCGATCGTCGTCGACGAGGCTCCGCTCGTCGCAGTTGGTGGCGCATCGTCGGCTGATGCTGCCGGTCTCGCAGCGGTGGGAGCGGCAGCCGCACCGAAATCGGAGCAGAACGGCGGCGGCTCCCAGCCGGCCCCGGGCGACGACGCCACACCCGACGGCGCCGACGACGCGTCGAGCGACGTGGCATCCGTCGACGAGCCGATCGACGAGACGTTGCCCGATCGGGCGTCCGACGCACCGGACGTCGCCGACCGTGACGCCGAGGTGAGTCGTGAGTCGGCGGCGGCGAACGATGCGACGGTGACGCCGCAACCGCGTGCGCCGGTTCCCCTCGTCGAGCCGAGCCGGCCGGTCCGCATCGTCGTCGCCGGTGACTCGACCGCCGCGGCCATCGGCGCAGGACTCAGTCAATGGGCCGTCGAGCAGCCCGCATTCGCACAGGTGGAGACGCGTTCCGCCCCCGGGTGTGGTCTGCTGCGCGGCGGCGAGTTCCTGGTCGGCGACGACTGGTCCCGCTACGAGCCGGGTTGCGAGGCCTACTTCCACGACGCGCTGCCCGACGACGTCGCCGCGCTGGCCGCCGACGTGGTCGTGCTCGTCACGACGTCGTGGGACGTGCTCGATCGTCGTTGGCCCGACGACGGCATCGTCGATGCGGTCGGAACAGACGAAGTGTTCGACCGCGTGGTCGACGACTTCGCGGCCCTCACCGATCGGCTGCTCGCGGCCGGTGCCGGGCAGGTCGTGTGGCTCGAGATGCCGATGCCGGATGCCCACTGGGGCGGCCATCGCGGCGTCGACGTTCGTGACCGTCACGACGCGCTGCGCGCCGCGATGGCCTGGGTCGCGGCAACCGCGCCCGACTCGGTCAGCGTGGTCGATCTGGCCGACTGGTTCACCGCCGCCGGCCTCGACGACGATCGCGACGCACGACCCGACGGCGTCCACTTCGCACCCGACGTGTCGGTGCAGATCGCCGACGAGGCACTCATCGACCCGATCCTCCGTGCCGTGCTGGGGCTCGATTGACCCGGCGTTCGTCACGCTGAGCGAACGGGTTCGCACTGTCGGGGCGGTGTCCGATCACGACCGATAGGTTCGCCGTCGTGGAGCGAATCACGGTGTACACCGACGGTGCCTGCAGCGGCAATCCCGGCCCGGGCGGGTGGGGGTGGGCAGTCACCCCCGGAGGTGAGCCCCAGGCGTCAGGCGGTGAGGAGCGCACCACGAACCAGCGGATGGAGCTCTACGCCGTGCTCGACGCGGTTCGCACGCTCGGAGTCGACGGTGCCCCGCTCGACATCGTGTCGGACTCGACGTACGTCGTGAACTGCTTTCGCGACCGGTGGCACGTCAACTGGCGCAAGCGAGGGTGGAAGAACTCGAAGGGCGAACCGGTCGCCAACGCCGACCTCTGGAAGCCGCTGATCGAACTCGTCGAGGCCGGGGACGTCTCGTTCCGCTGGGTGAAGGGCCACAGCGGTGACCCGATGAACGACCTGGTCGACGCGCTGGCCGTCGCCGCCGTTCCCCGCTGACCCGCGCTCGTCCCCGGACACGAACCGGGCGAGGGCGGCGAGCGTCACGTCAACGAACGCTCAAGACCTGACGTCTCGATGTCGAAAAAGTCTCATGTCGCGGTTGAGACTCTTCCACGGAAGATTACCGTTGCATGTCATGCGGCTCGGTCGTCCTCGGAACCGCGCGTCCAGGCGTGCGCTGCGGTGGGCAGCCGCGGTCGGCGTCGCCATCGGTTCGGTCGGACTGGCCGGCCCGGACGGGACCGGCACGGTCGAGGCCACCGGTGACTCCTCCGACATCATCGCCATCGTCATCGAGGGGACCGGCTTCGGTCACGGCCGCGGCTTGTCGCAGTGGGGCGCGTACGGCTACGCAGTCGATCACGGCTGGACCTCCGACCAGATCCTCGACCACTACTACGGCGGCACCGACGCCGGCACGACCGCCGGCGACCAGCGCATCCGAGTTCGGCTGACCGGCTATGACGGCCTCGGCACGGTCGGTGTCGTCTCGTACGGCGCCGGGGTGCGATGGGGCTCCGAAACGGCCCCGGCGATGCGCGCCGTCGAGATCGACCGCGGCGTCTTCCGGATCGAGCGAGCGTCGGCGGTCGGTTGCCCGTCGGCCGGGTCGCTCAGCGTTCCCGGCGGCACCGTGCTGCGCGGCGCACGCGGTGGCGACGTCGAGCAGATCCAGCGCTTCCTCGATCGGTTCCAGCCCGGCGCCGACTCGATCGTCATCGATGGCATCTACGGCGGTCAGACCGCCGGCTTCCTCGCTGCGTGGCAGTCGGCGCAAGGACTCCCCGTCGACGGCGACCGATGGGACGCCGACGACGCCGCACGCGCCCGCGACATCATCGCCGCCGCCGGAGGCGACGTCGCGTGGACGGCGATCGGTACGCACACCCAGACCACCGGATCACCGGTGCGGTTCACCACCGCCGGCGGCGACGCCCAGGCCACCGGACGCAACGAGGTGCTCGGCGTCTGTAACTCGGCCGGACGGGTCACGCACTACCGGGGCGCGATCGAGGTGGTCGATGCGGCGAACGGCAACCGGGTCGTGAACGATGTTCCGGTCGAGCAGTACCTCCGTGGCGTGGTGCCGAAGGAGATCTCCGCGAACTGGGCCTTCGCCGGCGACGGCCGTGGCGTGCACGCGGTGCGGGCCCAGTCCGTCGCCGCCCGATCGTACGGGCTGAGCGAGAATCGTGGCGGCGACTCCTACGAGTACCGCAACTCCGATCAGCAGTTCGCCACCACCTGCGACACGACGTCGTGTCAGGTCTACGCCGGCGCCGCGACACGATCGTCCGCGAGCGGCTCGCCGACACGCGTCGAGCAGGACGCGAGCGACGCTGCGATCGTCGCCACGGCGACCCGGGTTCGCCGCTGGCCCGACGGACGGATGGTCCGGACCGAGTTCTCCGCGTCGAACGGGCCACGAACCGCCGGCGGTGCCTTCCCGGTGGTCGACGACATCGGCGACGACACGTCCCCGAATCCGAACCACCGATGGACCCGCGTGCTCGACGCCGACACGTTCGCCGAGCAGCACGGCCTCGGCAGGATCACCTCCGTCGGCATGGCGGAGCCGTCGAGCGAGGTGTATCGCCAGTTCGCCGGCATCTGGTTCGACGACGTCGTCATCGCCGGCACGCAGGGCACGTTCCGCCAGCAGGCGTGGGACTTCCGCGGTGCCTACGGGCTCCGATCGCCCGGCTTCCGCATCCGGCCGATCACCCGCTCCAACACGAACTTCGACATGGCGTTCATCGGTGACTCGGTCGGGAACTCGATCGCCGGTTCGGACGACTCGGAGCTCCGCCGCCTCACCGACGGGACGTTCGCCTCGCAGCGGATCGACGTCGTCGACGGACGTTGCACGACGAAGTCCGCCTGCCCCGGCTCGACCGGCGTCGAGGTCGCGAGCAACCTGCCGACCGGTCTCGACCTCGTCGTGGTCGAACTCGGCTACAACGACACGGTGTCGCAGTTCGCGGCCGACATCGACGCGATGATGACTGCGCTCGATTCGCGTGGTGTGCAGCAGGTCGCGTGGATCAACATGGCCGACATCCGACGCTCCGGTGGCTCGTCCGTGTATGGCCCGGCCAACGCTGCGCTCCGCACAGCCTCCCAGCGTTGGCCGAACCTGACGGTGCTCGACTGGGACACCGCGAGCGACACGGCCGAACGCGTTCGATGGTTCAGCGACGGTGTGCACCTCACCGCCACGGGCCAGGCCGAGTTCGCGATCTGGACCCGCGACCAACTCATCGACCTCGCACCGTCGCACTACCTGGTGCCGCCGAAGCGGATAGAGCTCCCCGTCGTCGGTCGCACGCTCGTGGGCCCCGACGACGGCTCGAACCTCACCGTGCCGAACGACGTCGCCGCCGTCGCCGTCACCGTCACCGTGGTCTCGCCGGTTGCGGACGGCTTCATCGCGGTGTGGCCGTGCGAGGACGACCTGCCCGAGATCTCGAGCCTGAACTACTTCGGTGGCGACGTGCGGGCGAACTCGGTCATCGCTCCGGTGTCGCCCGACGGCACGATCTGTCTGTTCTCGCTGGCCGGCACCGACCTGGTCGTCGACGTCGCCGGCTGGTTCAGTGGTGGATCCGACCCTGGATTCGTCGGGCTCCGGCCGCAACGCCGCGTCGACAGCCGTGACGGCACCGGTGGGGTGTCGACGCGCGTGGAGCGAGCTGCGCCGATCCGCATCCCGGTCCACGGCACGGCCGCCACCACGGTGGAGGGCGTCGACATCACCATCCCGGACGACGCAGCAGCGGTGGCGCTCAACGTCGCCGCCGTGATGCCTGACGCGCCCGGCTTCCTCCAGCTGTGGCCGTGCGGCACCGAACGGCCCGAAGCATCGAACGTCAACTACTTCGGCGGACAGATCGTCAGCAACGGTGTGATCGCCCCGATCGGTCCCGACGGCGACGTCTGCCTCTTCGCGCTCAGCCCCACCGACGTGATCGTCGACCTGATGGGCTTCATTCCTGGCGACGGAGCGGGCGGGGAAGTGGAGTCGACATTCCGTCGAGCGATCCCGACGCGCCTCATCGACACACGACTCTCCGACGAGCGCCTCGCCCCGGGCGGGACGCTCGAGGTCCCCGTCACCGGTCGGCAACTGCTCGACCCCGCCGGATCGGACGCCGGCCTGACCGTCCCCAACGACGCGACCGCCGTTGCCGTCAACATCACCCTCGTCGACACCGGTGGCCCCGGATTCGGCACGCTCTGGCCCTGTACCGCACCGATGCCCAACGCCTCGAACATCAACCACCTGCGCGCCGGCGAGATCGTGGCCAACAGCGCGATCGCCCCGATCGGTCCCGACGGATCGATCTGCGTGTTCTCGTTGGCGGCGGCCGACGTGATCGTCGATGTCGCCGGCTGGTTCGTCGGCGGCGGTTTCGTCCCCGCGATCCCCGAACGTCTCGTCGACACCCGCTACGCGGTCGGGCCGATTCCGGTCTGATATCCGTCCTTTCTGGCGGGCGTTCTCCGGCCACGCAGGCCGTGCCGAATTGCGTTCCGCGGCCACGCGGGCCGTGCTCGCGTTCGTCCGTGCGCAGGAGGTGTGAGTGGTTGCGGTTGGATTGGGGGGTGAACGGGGCTGCGTCGTAGCGTTCGGCGAATGGACATCAACGGTGCAAGTGCAATCGTCACCGGCGGCGCGTCGGGTATCGGTGCCGCCTCGGCCCGCATGCTGGCGGCGCGAGGCGCGAAGGTCGTCATCGCCGACCTGCAGGACGACAAGGGCAACGAGCTCGCCGACGAGATCGGTGGCGCGTTCGCCAAGGTCGACGTCACCAACACCGACGACATCGTCGAGGCGGTCGAGATGGCCAAGTCGATGGGCCCCGTCCGCGTGCTCGTCAACTCCGCCGGCATCGGCTGGGCGCAGCGCACCGTCGGCCGTGACGGCACCCTCGAGTCGGCCGC
>JBCBDK010000021.1:0-16329 GCA_038529675.1 Actinomycetota bacterium | reverse complement strand
GAGCGGGCGGGTGGCCCGGTGACGTCGAGCAGCGTCCCGGGGTCGAACTCGGCCGGCGAGAACACAGCGCGCGCCATACCCCGCAGCGACGCGCGCGCCTGCTCCCAGTCGGCGGCAGACGGCGCGCCGCCAGCGGTCGGTGCAGCCGGCGCGGATGCTGTGGGTGCAGGCGCCGCCTCATCCGGCTCGACCGCGTGCGCTGCGGGCGTCGCATGATCGGCGGCAGCGGGCACGCTGGCGCGACCCGACTCGGCCGGCTCGGACCCGGTGGCCCCTGACCCGGACACACCAGCCACGACAGCGACCGCAGCCGGTACGGACTCGGTCGCGGCCGGCGCGGACCCGGCAGCAGCCGGCGCGGACCCGGTCGGCTCGTCGGCGACCTTGCGCGCGCGCCCACCCAACGCCTTCCGGCCCGTCGCCGGATCGGACGGTGCCGGATCGGCGGACGCGGCGGCCGCAGCGGACGGCGAGGCGGGTGACGCCGACGGTCCGGCGGGCCCGGCGGGCGAGGCCGGCGCACCCTCGGCGATGCGACGCTCGAGCCGATCGAGACGATCGACGATCGCCCCGAGGTCGCTCGACGCCTGCTCGGACGTGAGCTGGACGATCGCTACGTCGAGCAGCACCCGCGGATCGGGCGCGTGGCGCATCTCGGTGAGCGCTCCGCCGAGCTGCTCGATCGCACGGACGAGGCCAGCTGGCCCGAGACGGCGCGACTGCTCGGTCAACGCCTCGACGCGAGACGCCGGCAACTGCACCAACTCGGCGGCCATCAACGACAGGAACCCGTTGCGGAGATAGCCGATCAGTTCCTCGGTGAGGGTGCGCGGATCGCGACCACGGCTGATCGCCGTCGCCACCATCGTGAGCGCACGGCCGGGATCGTGCTCGATCATCGCCTCGACGAATTCGTCGAGTGCGATCACCTCGGCCGCGTCGCCACCGGCGTTGGCCACCAACTCGAGCGCCGACAACGTGTCGCGGGCAGAGCCTGCGCCCTGCGCGAGCACCTGCTCCACCGCAGCGTCCGACACGTCGAGGCCGGCGTCGGCGGCGACCCAACGCACGTGATCCTGGAGCGTGTCGACCGGCAGCAGGTGGAACTGGAGGTGCTGGGTCCGACTCCGGATCGTGTCCGACATCTTCTGCGGATCGGTCGTGGCGAGCACGAACACGACGTGCGGTGGCGGCTCCTCGAGCGTCTTCAACAACGCAGCCTCCGCCCCCTTCGAGAGCATGTGGACCTCGTCGAGGATGTACACCTTGTGCCGCCCGGGCGTGCCGAGCGCCGACTTCTCGATGAGGTCTCGCATCGCGTCGACACCGTTGTTCGACGCGGCGTCGAGTTCGTGGACGTCGTAGCTCGTGCCCTGCTCGACCGCAAGGCACGAGTCGCACTCGCAGCACGGTTCGCCACCTTCCGGGCGTTCGCAGTTCAGGACCTTGGCGAGGATGCGCGCCGAGGTGGTCTTGCCCGTCCCCCGCGGGCCGGAGAAGAGGTACGCCTGGCCCTCACGACCCTCGGCGACCGAGGTCCGCAGCGCCTTGACCACGTGGTCCTGGCCCCGCAGCTCGTCGAATCGGCGCGGTCGGTAGCGGCGATACAGCGACTGTGTGGCCATCGCCGGCCACCCTACCGAGCGGGTGTCACCCCACCCCTCGGCCAGCGCCCGACCCCCACGCCCGCCGCACCGGACCCCCACATCGGCCGCGCCCAGCCCTGCACCACCCGCCGGTGCGCCCGGTCCTACCCTGAGCGCGGTGAAGTGGCGAGCGACGAGCGCGATCGGGTCGACGAGTGCCCGGTCGGTGTTCTGCGCCGTCGCCGTTGTCGCCATCGCTGCGTGTGCATCCGACGCCGGCCCGTCGACCGCAGCGCTCGACGCTGACGAGGCTCGATCGCGCCTCGCCGCCGCCTGCGCCGCCACCACGGAGCGCCTCGACGCCCTCACGCCACCCGACGATGCCGGACGCGCAGCCTGGACGCGAGACGTCGCGACGATTCTCGGCGACGAGGCGGCCGACGTCGGCGGACTCGTCCTGCTCGACGGCGAGCAGCGCGACGCCTTCCGCGACTTCGCCGCCAACACCACCGAGCAGTCGGCGGCCTGGAGCCGCCTCGCCGACCTCCTGGGGACCGGCGCCGACCTCACCGGCGATGACCGGGTCGCCGACCTCACCACCGAGATCGCCGAGCTCTCCCTCGGACGCGACGACCTGAGCGACGAGCTCGCCGTCGCTGCGTGCCGACGGGGATCGGCATGACCGCTCGCCGACTCGACGGCGGTCCCCGCACGCCGCCCGGACGACGATCGCGGCCTCGTCCGGGGCACGCTGCGCCCTCCGCACCTGCTCGAACGAGCGGCACTAGCCTCGGGCGATCGTGAACGACCAGCCCAGGGTCTCGACGACGCATCGACGTCTGCGAACCGCCATCGTCGCCGCGCCGTGGCGGTCGCTGCTCGCAGCGTTCACGATCGTCTTCGTGCTGCTCGGCGTCACCGCGCCAGCCCACGCCACCGCACCCGTCAACTCGGTCGTGTCGTCCTCACCCGCCGACGGCGCCGTGCTCGACACGCCGCCGGTGGCGATCATCGTGAACTTCGCGGAAGAGATCGGGGACACGACCAACCTCGCGCTCACGTGCTCGGCGGAGGTCGTCCAGCTCCCCTCACCCGAGTTCGGCGACGACGACCGTTCGCTCACGATCGACCTCGACGGCATCGTGATCCCTCGTGGGACGTGTTCGATCCGCTGGACCACCGCGGACGGCGACGGCAATCCGACCGGCAACGGCATCATCACGTTCAGCGTCACGAACGGCACCGAGTCGAGCGTCGACCCGGGGGCCGCCCCCGACGACACGGCAACGTCCACACCGATCACCACGTCGACGCCGACCGACACCTCACCCGACGAGCCGGCCACGGCGGTGCCGATCGACGACTTCTCGGTCTCGGGTACCGGCGACGGGGCGGTCTGGCTCGGCCGCTTCCTCTCGACGACGGCGATCGCGATCCTGTTCGGCGGGCTGGTCGTGATCACGATGGCATGGCCCGAAGGCGTCGAGTACCTCGTCACCGTCCGCTTCCTGCGCGTCGTCTGGGTGATCGCGCTGATCGGCACACTCCTGTTCACGGCGGCCGCCGCCGGCGCGGTGACCGGCGACGGATTCAGCGCCGGGCTCAGTCCGGGGACCTGGGGTGAACTCGCGGGCGGTGGCTGGGCAGGCAGAGCCGTGCTCGCGCGGCTCCTGCTCGTCGTTGCGTCCGGTGTCGTGGCGTTCCGGCCCGACCTGGCGATCGACCCGACCACCCAGTTCGGCGCGCTCGGGGTCCCCGCCCTCGCCACGGCGATGGTCGGGATCACCCGGACCACCGGCGACCTCGTCGTGGTCACGGTCGCCGCGGGCATCGTCCACGCGATCGCGATGGCGATCTGGATCGGCGGCGCCGTCCTCGTCGCCCGCGTCGTGCTCGCCGGGCCCGGCGAGGAGGACCTCGTCCACGCGGTGCGCGGGTTCAGTCGCATCTCGATGGGCTCGGTCGTCGTCACGGTCGTCACCGGCGTGGTGTTGCTCGTCCAGCTCGACGGCGGCGACCTGTTCGGGTCGGGCCACGGCCGTGTCTTGCTGCTCAAGGCGATCGTGGTCGCCGTGATCGTCTTCCTCGCGATCACCGCCCGCCAGGTCGTCGGCCAGCGACTCGCCCGGGCACAGGAGATGGGTGTTCGCGAAGCGGACCGCCTGCGCCGTGCGTTCGGCGCCGAAGCGGGGATCGGGATGATCACGCTCGCACTGTCCGCCTGGCTCCTCGCGTTCACGCCGAGCTCGATCGACGACACCCCGCGGATCCCGTACGAGGTCAACCAACAGATCACCGTCGAGATCGGCGGCCAGGAAGCCTTCGACCTCGTCCTGCGACTGACCGACGACCGGGTGGGCCGCATCGGCATGGAGGTCGACGTGACGTCGCCCGCCGAAGGGTTGTCGAATCTCCAGGTCGTGTTCACCGCGCCGCCGAACTCGTTGAACGTCGGTCAGATCATCCAACCGGTACCGCTGACCGGGACCGGCGTCGCGGTCCGCCTCGAGTCCGAAGGGCTCCCGTTCGCGGTGCCGGGTGACTGGACGGTGCAGGTCACCGCCACGACCCCACTCGGTCAGGCGGAGAGCGAGACCCTCACGCTGCGGGTGTTCCAGGCCGACGGGACGACCGCCGAGACCGTGCTCACCGTGCCCCAGCCGAGCCTCGTCGAGATCCCTGCGGACGGAACCGCCACGACGGTGCCGGCCGCGACCCCAGCTCCCGGCGACGTCACGACGACCGTCGCCGGCGGTTGACGCGCTCGCTTGCTCGACTCCGACGACCGGCTCGCCACCGGCTCCTCGAGCGTCACGTGAACAGATCGGCGAAGCGAACCGGGGTCGCGACGTCGAGCTGGTCGTAGGTGCAGTCGGTTGGCTCGAGGTCGTCGCGCCAACGGAGGAACTTCACGCCGTGGCGGAAGCGGCCACCCTCCAGCTGACCGAACGTGACCTCGGCGACGAGCCCCATCCGGATCGGCACGAACGACAGGTCCTTGCCGACGTTCCAGCGACTGTGGTTGGTCGGCGGGACCGGCTTGCCGGCGGCTTCGTCGGCGGCGCGTTGATCCTGCCACTCCGCCCAGTCGGCCCACGGATGGCCGGCCAATGCGTCGCCGGTGCGCGGGCGGAGTTCGGCGAGCAGTTCGGCGCGCCGCTTCACGCTGAACGCTGCGGCCACACCGACCGAACGCAGTGTCATCGGCGCGCCGTCGGCGCCGGTCTCCCAGAGTCCGAGCAGCAGCGAGCCGACCCCCTCGCCGTCCTTGTGCATTCGGAAGCCGGGGACGGCGCACACTCCGGGGCGCTCGTGCTTGACCTTGACCAGCGAGCGCTTGCCGGGCTCGTACACGCCGTCGACCGGCTTGGCGATCACGCCGTCGAGGCCAGCACCCTCGAAACGTCCGAACCACTCGTCGGCTCGCGCTCGGTCGGTCGATGCCGGCGTCAGCCGCACAGTGTCGTTCGGTCGGACCGACTCGACGAGCGCGGCGCGACGTTCGAGCATCGGTCGCTCGACGAGGAGGTCGTCGCCGAGCGCGAGGACGTCGAAGGCGACGAACTCGGCGGGGGTCTCCTCGGCGAGCCGCTTGATCCTCGACTCGGCCGGATGGATCCGCTGCTGGAGTGCATCGAAGTCGAGGCCGCGGTCGTTGCGATCGGGCACGACGATCTCGCCGTCGACCACACACCGCTCGGGGAGTGCAGCGAGGAGCGGGCCGAGCAGCTCGGGGAAGTAGCGGGCGAGCGGCTTCTTGTTGCGCGACTGCAACTCGATGCGGTCCCCGGTGCGGAAGACGAGGCAACGGAAGCCGTCCCACTTGGGTTCGAACAGGAAGGCGCCGTCGTCGCCGTCGGGCATGCGCCTCGCCAGCTTCGCCAGCATCGGATCGACCGGCGGCTCGATCGGCAGATCCCACGTCTCCCCCACGCCCCCATCCTGCCCGAGTTGGACTCCGTCCCCGAGCAGGCATCCAACACATCGATCGATCTCGATCTGTTGGATTCCGTCCCCGAGCAGGATTCCAACTCGGTCCGGGCCGGGCCAGGTGGGAATCGGGCGGTGCAGGTTCGGATGGGCCCGCGATCCGCGGATACCGTGCTGGCCGTGACCGACTCCATGCAGGCACGGATCGACGACCTCGCCAATCGGCGTGATCAGGCGCTCAGCGCCGGCTCTCCACGGGCGATCGAGCGGCAGTACGCGAAGGGCAAGATGCTCGCTCGTGAACGCATCGAGTACTTCCTCGACGACGGCTCGTTCCACGAACTCGACCTGCTCGCCCGCCACCGCGCCCACACGAGCGGCCTCGACGATCGGCCCTACACCGATGGCGTCCTCACCGGGTGGGGCACGGTCGAGGGTCGCAAGGTGTTCGTGTTCTCACAGGACTTCACCGTCTTCGGCGGCGCGCTCGGCGAGGTGTTCGCCGAGAAGATCCACAAGCTGATGGACATGGCCGCCAAGGTCGGCGCACCGGTGGTCGGCCTCAACGACGGCGCCGGCGCCCGCATCCAGGAAGGCGTGGTCAGCCTCGCCAGCTACGGCGGCATCTTCCGCCGCAACGTGTCCGCGTCAGGCGTGATCCCGCAGATCTCGGTGATCCTCGGCCCCTGCGCCGGTGGAGCGGTCTACAGCCCGGCGATGACCGACTTCATCTTCATGGTCCGCGAGACCAGCCACATGTTCATCACCGGTCCGGACGTCGTGAAGACCGTGACCGGCGAGGATGTCACGCTCGAGGAGCTCGGCGGCGCGATGAGCCACTCGTCGAAGTCGGGCGTCGCGACGTTCGTGTCAGCGGACGAGAAGTCATGCCTCGACGACGTCCGCTACCTGCTGTCATTCCTCCCTCAGAACAACCTGGAGGAGCCGCCGATCGACGACCTGGGCGACGACCCCGAGCGGGAGTGCCCCGAGTTGCGGACGATCCTGCCCGATTCACCGAACCTTCCCTACGACATGGTCGAGGTGGTGCGGCACTGCGTCGACGACGGTGACTTCTTCGAGTACCACGCCAACTGGGCGAAGTCGATCGTGTGTGGATTCGCCCGGATCGACGGCATGTCGGTGGGCATCGTCGGCAACCAGCCCAAGGTGCTCGCCGGCGTGCTCGACATCGAGTCGGCGGAGAAGGCTGCCCGGTTCGTGCGGACCTGCGACGCGTTCAACGTGCCGTTGATCACGTTCGTCGACGTGCCTGGCTTCCTCCCCGGCGTCGACCAGGAGTACGGCGGCATCATCCGCCACGGCGCCAAGCTGCTCTACGCGTACTGCGAGGCGACCGTTCCGCGGATCAGCGTCATCACCCGGAAGGCGTATGGCGGGGCGTATGTCGTCATGGACTCCAAGTCGATCGGTTCCGACCTCGCCTTCGCGTGGCCGTCGGCCGAGCTCGCGGTGATGGGTCCGCAGGGTGCCGTCGAGATCGTGTATCGCCGCGAGCTCCAGCAGGCCGCGGACCCCGAGTCGCGTCGCGCCGAGCTGGTGCAGGAGTACACCGAGAAGTACGCCAATCCGTATGCGGCCGCCGAGCGGGGCTACGTCGACGACGTGATCGACCCCGCCGACACGCGACGCAAGCTCGTCGCCGGCTTGCGCATGCTGCAGACCAAGCGCGAAGAGCTGCCCCGCCGCAAGCACGGCAACGTCCCGCTCTGACCGCCACCGTCACGCCGCTCGTCGACCCGGTTCCGAGTTGGATTCCTGCTCGGGGACGGAATCCAACAGATCGAGGTTGGTCGATGAGTTGGAGTAGTGCTCGGGGACGACGTCCAACGTGGGTCAGGCGGCGGGCGAGGAGTGGATGCGGCGCGGCCGGCGGTGGGGAAGGCCAGGAGAACCGGCGATCATCCACACGAGTGCCAGCCCGATCAGCTCACCGAGATGCACAGCCTCCGCGAGCACCGAGCTGCCGCCGTCGATCACGTCGATGACCGCACTGACCAGCATCGCCGCCAACAGCGCCGACGTGAAGGGCAGCATGCCGACCGCCCGGTGCGGCCGCCACACGACGTACGCGAACCCGACCGCGAGCGCAAGCCCGAACGCACCGAGGTGACGCGCTTGGTGGGTGTCCGCCCCCGACACCTCACCCGACACCAACGCGATCACGCTCTGGACACAGATCACCACCGAAACCCACGCCAGTGCAGGGCGAAGCCACCCTCCCCGACCGAGCCGGGCCGGTTGCACCCGGGCCAGTACCGCCTCGCGGAGATCAGGAACGGGATGGGCAGGCCGGACGCGCACGTGGCGATCGGCGCGCTCGAGCCGGTCGGCCAACGCCCGACACTCGGCGCAACCGGCCAGGTGTTCGTCGAGCAGCACGAGCTCGTCGCCGCCGAGTTCGCCGTCGAGCCGCGCCGACAGCAGTTCGGGGATCGGGTCACACGCATCGGGACGCATGTGATTCAGGGTCGTTGTGCCCTGCAGATCGGTTCCCGCGGCCGCCAGAATTCCCGGATGGATCACGTGACCCATCTCGCGCTCGCCGCCGCCCGCGGCGATCGTGAGGCCATGGAGCGATTCGTCGCCGAGACGCAGGGCGACGTGTGGCGGCTGTGCGCACACCTCGGTGACCGGCGCGATGCCGACGACCTGGCGCAGGAGACCTACGAGCGTGCGATCGGTGCGATTCATCGGTTTCGTGCCGACGGCTCGGCGAAGAGCTGGCTGCTCGGCATCGCACGGCGCGTGTGCGCGGACCACATCCGACGGTCGCAACGTCACCGTCGTCGTTGGAGGGCGGCCGCCAGCGAGTCCGCGGTCGACGTCCGGCCAGCGACGTGGCGCGATCAGCCGAGCGAACGGGTCGAACTCGATGCCGCACTCGACGCGCTCGACGACGACCGGAAGGCGGCATTCGTCCTCACCCAGGTGCTCGGTCTCCACTACGACGAGGCCGCCGAGGTACTCGGCTGTCCGATCGGCACGATCCGGTCGAGAGTCGCCCGCGCTCGGCTCGACCTCGTCGACGTGCTCGGCGAGGCACCTGCTCCCGGCCGACCCGGCGACCAGCGCATCGGGCGCCGCACTCGCGACCGACCGATGTTGAGATCGACGGGAACCGAACCGGGCGCCGCGACGACCTGAACGTCATGCTCGAATGGCTGTCGACGCGCGCGTGCGCTCTGCTCGCCGCCGCGCTGCTCGTCGCGGCGTGCGGGAGTGCCGATGCCGAGACCTCGGACGTCGGTGCGGTCGGCGACCCGGAACTGTCCGGCATCGTGCGCGATCCTGCGCCCCAGGTCGACGAGGCGACCCTGCCGTCGCTGTCGGACGGCGGTGGCGACGTGACGTTCCGCGCACAACCAGGCAATGTTCAGGTCGTGTACTGGGGCTTCACCAACTGCCCCGACGTCTGCCCGACGACGCTCGCCGACTTCTCGGTTGCGCTCCGCCGCCTCGACCCCGATCTGTCGGCGCGGGTGGAACTCGTGATGGTCGGCGTCGACCCCGATCGCGATCTCGAGGTGCTCGACCGGTACGTCAACGCGTTCGTGCCCGGCTCGGTCGCTGCCGGGAGTTCCGATGTCGCCGAACTCGAGGCGGCGGCCGCACCCTTCGGTGCGAGCTGGGAGGTTCGAACCCTCGACGACGGCACGGTCGAGGTCGATCATTCACCCTTCCTCTATGCCGTCGACGACGCCGGTCAGCTCGCCCTGACCTGGCAGTTCGGCGCATCGTCGGTCGACATGGCGTCCGACCTCGAAGTCCTGCTCGAGCGCGCCGACGACGCAGCATGAGTCGGCCGATGCGGGCGATGGTGCTCGCGCTCGCCCTCGCGGGTGGCACGGCGCTCGGTGCGTGCGGCGGCGACACCGACGCAGGGCCCGGCTTCTCGACCGACGCCGACGCGGACCCGACGTACAGCTACACGATCCCGGCCGGCGCGGGCGACGCGCTCGACGCCGGCACGCCGCTCGAGATCCTGCCAGGCACGCTCGAAACCCGCGTCGGCGAGGCGATCGAGATCGTCAACCTCGACGAGCGCGGCCACAACGTCGGCCCCTGGTTCGTCGGCGCCCGCGAGACACTCACCCAGACCTTCACGTCGGCGGGGACGTTCGAGGGTGTGTGCACCGTGCATCCGAGCGGCCAGCTGGTCCTCGTCGTCGAACCGTGACCGGAGTCGTGCCGATGCGACCGCCGATGCTGACCTCGCTGCTCGTCCGACGGGTGCTGACAGCGCTCGCGATCGCGCTCGCCGCGATGCTGCCGAGCGACGTCGCGTTCGCCGACCCCGCCGGTCCCACCGACTACCTCACCGAGGTCGTGAGCATCGAGCCGCCAACCGACGTCGTGGATGTCCGGATCCTCGGTGGCGACAGCTTCGTGGAACTCGTCGTCACCCCAGGCACCGAGGTCCTGGTGAACGGCTATGAGCGCGAGCCCTATCTCTGGTTCCGGGCCGACGGCGCGGTCGTCGAGAACGCCAACTCGCCCACCACGTATCAGAACGCGGAGCGATACGGCGCCGACGCGCCACCGAGGGCCGATGCCGATGCTGCGCCGGACTGGGTCACCGTGTCCGACGACGGTTCGTACGCCTGGCACGACCATCGTGCGCACTGGATGCAGCCGATCCGACCCGCCGGCAAGCAGGCAGGCGACCAGATCCTCGAGGCCGTGATCCCGCTCGTCGTCGACGGCTCGGAGGTCGACGTCACCGTCATCAGTACGTGGCAGCCGGCGCCATCGACGCTGCCAGCCGTGACCGGTGGGATGATCGGCGGTGTCGCCGCGTTGGCGGCGTGGTGGTGGTCTCGTCGCCGCAGCGGCTGGAACGCCGTGGCCCTCCCGATCGCCGTCGCCGCAGTCGTCGCTGGTGCGATCCGCTACCTGTCGTTGCCGTCCGAGACCGGGACGCCGACGACGACGTGGCTGACGCCCGCCGTCGCCGTCGCGGCGCTGCTGGGCGGCGCGATCCTCGGTCGTCGCGACCGATTCATGGCCGACGCCGCGGCCGTGCTCGGCGGTGTCGCGCTGCTGATCTGGGCCGGGCTGGAACGTGACGCTCTCAGGGCGGCGATCATCCCGACCGATGCGCCCGCCTGGTTCCATCGCACGTCCATCATCTCCGCGGCGGTCCTCGGCGCCGGGTTGGTCGCCGTCGGGGCCGCTCGTGTCGTTCGGCAGCTCACGCCGACCGATCGCGCCGGCTCGGGCGGCATCGGGAGCGTCGAGACGGTCGGGAACTCCTGACGGGTTCGTAGCGACCTGTCAGGTCGTGAACAGCAATCGAGTCCCCCTCCGGCGCGGCCTCGCACTGGGCGCCGCCGCCGTGCTCGCCCTCGCCGCGTGTGGCAGCGACGACGATGCCGATCCCGCGGGCGACGTCGTGTCGATCGATGATCCGTGGTCGCGCGAGCCCGTCGACGGTCAGTCGGTGAGCGCCGTGTACGGCGTGATCAGCAACGATGGCGACGAACTCGTGCGAGCCGTGGCGGCGACGTCCCCGGTGACCGACTCGGTCGAGCTCCACGAGGTCGTGATGAACGACGACGGCGAGATGTCGATGCGCGAGAAGGACGGCGGCTACGAGATCCCTGCCGGCGGCAGCATCTCCCTCGAGCCCGGCGGCTTCCACATCATGATGCTCGAGATCGACCCCGCCGAGTACCCCGACGACGTCCCGGTCACGATCGAGTTCGACGATGGCTCGACGTTCGAGTTCGACGCCGAGGTCCGCGCGATCGCAGGCATGGACATGGATCACGACGACGGTGAGATGGACATGGACGACGGCGAGATGCACGACGGCGCGATGGACGACGAGGGCTGATCCATCGCTCGGTCGACCACCGCACGCGCGACGGCGCGTTCGCGGACCGCTGCGGCGGTCCCCGCAGGCGCCGAACGGGTCTGCGAGGCTGGGGCGATGTCCACCTCGTTCGACCCCCCGCCGTCCGGGGAGTCGGCTGATCCGCCGCCACCGCCACCGCCATCTGGCGCGCCCGGGACCGCACCACCCCCACCACCGCCACCACCGCCCGGAGGCGCACCGCCGGCATCGACGCCCGCACCGTCCCCGACGCCGGCACACCCGCCTCCGCCGCCACCTGCACCGTCGCAACCGCCGGCTGCTCCTGCATCACCGCCGCCAGCGCCACACCGGCCGGTGCCGGTCCCGCCTGCGCCGGCCTCCGCCCCGCCGCCCCCACCACCCCAGACCGACGTCCCCCCGACCGAACCACCCGCGCCGGTCGCACCGCCAGCCGAAGCACCGCCGCCGACCGAACCACCCGCGCCGGTCGCACCGCCAGCCGAAGCACCGGCGCCGACCGAACCACCCGCGCCGGTCGCACCGCCAGCCGAAGCACCGGCGCCGACCGAATCGGTCGCGGCCGAGTCGTCCACCCACGACGACGACCTCTCCGACCTCCTCGATCGGCTGCACGAGGAGATGGACATCGTGCACACCGGCGACGTCGAGGTCGGTACCGAGTTGACCGACGCCCGTGACCTCGAGCGGCCCGAACAGGCGTCGATCACGGTCGAGACCGCCGGCGGCATCGACTTCGACCCGACCTTCGCCGGGTTCGGCCGACGATTCGTCGGGTTCGTCGTCGACACGGTCATCGTCAACGCCGCGCTCCTCCCCGGCCTGGCACTCGCGTTCACCGGATCTGCGCTGCTCGTGTTCCTCGGCGTGCTCCTCGCGCTCGCCGGGTTCCTGGCCGTGTGCTGGTGGGGCGCCCGATCGATCGCAGCGACCGGCAAGTGGGTCGGCAACCGGGTGACCGACACGACGGTGGTGGACGCTCGCACCGGACGCCTGCTCGACATCGGCGCGGCCGCCGGGCGCGTCGTGACCCGCCACCTGCTGTCGCCGATCCTGCTCCTCGGGTTCTTGCCCGCCCTGGTCGACCCACAACGGCGCACCTTCCACGACCGCATTGCGACGAGCGTCGTCATCGCCCGGCCCCGGGAGGTCTGGACCCCCGGCGACGGCGACTGACCACCCACCCGCGATCGACGTGAGTTCGCAAGTGTCGGTGCGCGAGACGACCGGTCGGCGACCTAACCTCGGCGTCGTGAGTGGTCCCGCGCTTCCACCTCCGACCGGGACGGCCGTCTCGCCCGCCCCGACCGACGATGAGGCCGTCGCCATCATGGCGGCGTACGAATCGCTCTGGCCGAAGCCTGTCGCTGCAGCACCATCGGCTGCTCGGCGCCGCTCGCGCTCGTGGAGGTTCTCAGGGCGCTGGTGGAACCGGCCGACACCGCTCGGTCGCGATCGCCCCTGACGGCGCACCGCCACGCGCTCGGCAGCCCGCGGCCGAGAACCTCCCACGCCCAACGGCCGGCGTCTGTCAGACTTCGACGATGAGCGACGTACCGCCCGGGACACCGCCCCCACCTCCGCCGCCCGGTCAGCCCGAACCGCCACGCGCCCCCGCCACGACGGGCGCGCCCCCACCTCCGCCCCCGCCGGCCGCTCCAACGCAGCACGGCGCACCCCCGCCATACGGCGCGCCCCCGCCGCCACCGCCCGGCGCGGCGCCGACCTTCGGCGACGCCCCACCCGGCTATCAGCAGTTCGGAGCCCCGGCCGGCTCCGGCCCCGGCGGTACTCCGGCCGGCCAGTTCGGCGAGATCGCGTCGTTCGGGGTGCGACTCGGCGGCTGGCTCCTCGACGGCCTGCTGTACGGGCTCCTCGCTGCGCTGCTCGTCGTGCCGGGCATCATCTTCATCGCCCGAGCCATCGACGAGAACTGCGTCACGCTCGGCGACGAGATCCTTTGCACCGGCGACCAGGTCGGCGGCGTCCTCGGCGGTGTTGCCCTGATCGGCATCGGTGCGCTCGTCGTGTTCTTCGTCTACCTCCGCGCACTCGCCACCAGCGGCCGTACCTGGGGTCGCAGGATCGTCGGGGTGAGGGTGATCAACGAGCGAACCGGCGAGGCGCCCGGTTGGGGCAAGGCCCTCGGCCGCACCCTCTTCGCCGGGTTCATCTCGGCGCAGATCATCTACATCGGCTACCTCTGGATGCTGTGGGACGACAAGAAGCAGACGCTGCACGACAAGGTCGCCGGCACCCACGTGATCCGTGCCTGACGCGCCGGGCGAGGGAACACCACCCGAACGCGGCGCCCCGTCGCGCATCGTCGACGTCACCACGGTCTCCGACACGGCGGTCATCGTCCATGCGACGCGACCCGACGGTTCGGTCGACGTGGTGCGACACACCGACCTCCTGCCCGCCTCGACGATCGAGCTGACGCTTCCCGATCGATCGACCCGCAGCGTCCGTACCCTCGGCCGCCCACCCGGCGAACTGCTCGCCGTCGTCGCAACGGTCAACGACGTCCACTTCGGTGAGATCGCCGCAGGTCAGGTCGATGACCTGACCGATGGCCCGATCCGCCGGTCTGCTCCGGGCGCAGAGCCGTACCCGGAACTGATGAATCGCGCAGCAGCCGCCGAGATCGTAGCGATCGACCCCGACGCCGTGATCGTCAAGGGCGACCTGTCCGTCGATGGGCTCGACGAGGAGTGGGCCGCGTTCGAGGCGTGCTACCGCATGCCGTTCGGTGAGCGTCTCCACGTCGTGCGCGGCAACCACGACGCGTACCACCACCAGTCCGCGTATGTCGGCCATCAGCGCATCGACGTCCCCGGACTCACCGTGGCGCTGCTCGACACGGTCATCCCCGGTGCCACCACCGGCCGCGTCGACGACGACGCGATCGCGTGGCTCGACGATGTCGCGTCCGACGCCGACCGACCGGTGATGGCGATGGGCCACCATCAGCAGTGGATCGGAGACCCGGCACGAAGGTCGGACGACTACTTCGGCCTCCATCCCGACGGCAGCGACCGGCTCGACGAGACGATCGAGCGACGAACCGAGATCATCGCGTACAGCGCCGGGCACACCCACCGCCATCGCGTTCGGCGGATGCGACGCTCGGGTGTCGCGTCGATCGAGGTCGGCTGCGTGAAGGACTTCCCCGGCACCTGGGCCGAACACCGGGTCTACGAGGGCGGGGTGATGCACCTCGTGCACCGTGTGTCGGACCCCGAGGCACTGCGGTGGAGCGAGAGCTGCCGAAACCTGTACTCCGACTTCGGCGTCGACTACGAGCAGTACGCGCTCGGCAGCCTCGACGACCGCTGCTTCCTCATCCCGTTCCGCAACTGATCGCCGGCCGGAGACTCGCCGGGCCACTCGAGCCCGCCGCCGACCGGGACGTGCTAGATCGCGAGGAGGCTGACCGCACCGCCGGCCAGAGCAAGGCCGGCGAGCTGCAACCGGGTGATCCGTTCACCGGTCACGAACCGGGCGAGCAACACGGTCGCCGCGGGATACAGCGATGCGAGCACCGCACCGACCGACAGCAGGCCCGATCGGGTGGAGAGCACGAAGAACACCGCTGCCGCAGCGTCGAGGAGCCCGGCGACGATGACCGCCGGCTGCGAGCGCTGCTCGGGGAAGACCGGCGTGAAGGCGACGATCGCAATCGCTGCGAACATCGCCGCGGACACGAACCGTGCCGCGACCAGCGGCCAGTGACCTGCAGCTTCGGTCGTCTGCGCGATCAGCACGAAGAACAGGCCGAAGCCGACGCCCGAGAACAGCGCGTCGGTCATGCCCGGCTGGCGAAACACGTCGACGAGGCGACGACGACGGGGCGGCTCGATCGTCGCCGCAGCGACCGGTGCGACCGTGACGTGCGCGACGGCAACCACCGGTGCCTCGATGACGCCGACGACACCATGGCCGTCCGCCTCGATGTTGCCCGGGCCGCTCGGGAGGAGGTCGCGCCCCGCGGCGGCGTGCATCGCCGGACCGGCCGCAACCGACAGGCCCGACTCGGTCACCGGGCCACCGTGGCCGTCGGACGGGTCGTCATCGGTGTCCGCACCGGCCAGCGACACGAGCACGATCGCACAGATCGCGAGCAGCACGCCGAGCAGGCCGAGCGACCCGATCGTCTCGCCTTGCACCAGGCCGGCGAACACCGGCACGAGCGCCGCTCCGGTCGCGGTGACCGGTGCGACGACCGACATCGAGCCGCGGCCGAGGCCGCGGAACAGCAACATCGCGCCGGCACCGCCGGCGAGTCCGGCCGCCAGCCCCCAGAGCAGGTCGGGCACGCCGGGTGCACCGGCCTGGCCGGGAACCAGCGAGATCGCGACGAGCGCGATGAACGACGCCGTGTGCGTCAGCACCACGACGGAGACCGCCGACGACCGCCGGCTGGCGTGGCCAGCGGCGAAGTCGGACGATCCCCAGCCGAGGGCTGCGAGAAGTGCGAACAGGATGGACATGGGCGGAACTCGTCGATCGTGTCGATACGGGGGGTCAGGGGCAGTTCAGGTCGGGGACCCGTGAGGGTGGGACGACCGTCAGGTCGTCTGGAACACGTCGGGGCTGTCGGCGACCTTCGGACGGCGCTGCGGCTGGACGCCCTGGGCGCCGGCCTCGGACACCGTCAGGTCGGGCGTCTCACCGTTCACCGCGTGCGCAGGGATCGGCTTCGGCACCGGCTTGGCCGTGGACTTCGAGGATGCGACGAGCTGCATGCGGCCCTCGTTGTGGTTCGACGTCAGGATCTTCTCGGCGGCCACGCCGGCCATCCAGTCGAGCCCGACGAACCGCGCATCGATCATGGCCCGCTCCAGCACCGCCGACTCGATGAGCCGGCCGGGCGAGTAGCGATGGAAGTCGCCGTTGAAGTGACCGTCGAACACGCGGTAGGCGTCGTCGTCGATCAGACCGATCACGAAG
>JBCBDK010000020.1:0-16427 GCA_038529675.1 Actinomycetota bacterium | reverse complement strand
CGGGGCGGCCATCGATGCGAACGAGGCCGCGATCACGGCCAATAGCTTCCAGACCCTCGACCTCGGGACCGGGGTCTCGGTCAACCAGTTCCGAATCGACGACCTCGAATCGCGCGTCGATGCGCTCGACGCGTCGCCGACGGCCCCGACCATCGTGACGATCGACCAGGAGTTCACCGCGACCACGCGAACTGCGCAGTCGATTGCGTTGGCGACCGACCTCGAGCTGGATCTGTGGTGCTACGGCGGTTCCGACTCAGAGCCGCACATCGGATGGGATGCGACCGCTGCCACGAACGCCGATGTGACCGCGTGGGACAGCGACAGCGTGTACCCGAGCCCCTACACGGAAGGCACGCTCTACCACTCCGACCCGCACCACTATCAGGTGCGGCTTCTCGCTGAGCTCGATGGCGTGACCACACTCGTCGACATGAACATCATCGCGAAGCAGTCGAGCCCGAACAGCTGCGAGTACAACGGCATCGTCGAGGTCCGTTCGTTCTGACTCGTCGGATCGCAGTGTCGTCGCCGACCCGACCGCTCGTGCGCGACCCGGACGTGAGTCCGAAACAAGCGCGATCGAACTCGCCTGTCGAGTCGCCACCTGCCGATTTCTGCTGTCGATTGGATGTCGCCGCACTCTGGGTGGGCGTCGTCAGGTCGTGAGTGCGGCTGGGTCTTGGCGGTAGAAGGCTCGGAGAGCGGAGTAGACGACGGGCTCGTGGAACGCGAGCTCATCGGGCTGGCAGAAGAAGGCCTCGGTGGCAACGGCGAAGAACTCGGCCGGGTTGGTGGCGGCGTAGCCGCGCAGCATCGACTCGCCGGTCTCGACCCGCTCGTAGGCGACCTGCATCACCTCAGCCCATCGCTCCTGGTGCTCGCGTCTGCCGAGTGGTGGTGTGCCGTCGGTCGATCCGCCCGACATGTCGAGCCGGTGTGCGAACTCGTGGTACACGACGTTCGTCCGGCTCTGCTCGCGTGACGCTCCCTGGCGCACGACCGGCCACACGAGCACGATCTGGCCGTCGTGGCTCGCCTGACCGGCGATGTGATGACTGCCCGACACGACGCCGCCACTGCGCCCGATCGTGCGCGGTGCGGAGATACGCGCTGCGCTGCGACGGACGAGCACCGTACCGAGGCTCGGGAAGTCGTCGATCTCGACGCCGAGGAGCAGTCGAGTCGCCTGGGCGGCGATCGAGACCCGCATCCGGTCGTCGAGCTCCAGGCCCTGCGCCGGCTCCCAGCGCGTCAGGGCGACGAAGCGTGCGGTGAGGTCCTGCCAGCGCTGCCGAATGTCGTCGTCGACCGGCAGCGACCAGTGGGCGTAGTCGGCCCGCAGCCAGTCATCCCATTCCGGTTCGAAGGTGACGTCGACCCCGAAGATGAAGCGACGAAGGCGAGCGAGCACGACCAGAACGCTATTACCCTGCGAACGCGACGACTCCGTCCCCGATCGAGCTCAGGAGAACGGGGTGACTCCGTCCCCGAGCGTTCTCAGGTGCCGACGCCGGTGGGGCGCTTGACGGCGGCCGGGACGTGCTCGTCGCCGCCGAAGTACTCGGCGAGGCGGCGGTCGGCATCGTTGCCGAACAGGATCTCGGCGACCTCGCGCAGCCCCGGCGAGTTCTCGATGTCGTGATCGGTGACGACGAGGTCGATCTTCGAGCGGCGCAGCATGAAGTCCTCGAGTTTGGTGACCATCTCGTTGTCGGCCGCCTCGTACAGCTCGGCCCGGATGTAGTCGGCCGAGCCCATCACGTCCTCGGCCATGCGCGGGTCCTGTCGGATCTCGTCGAGCATGGCGAACGCCCGCCGTCCGTACCGACGCCACAGCCGATCGGACAACGGCTCGACCTCCGGCTTGTCGCGGACGCGGTCGAGCTTCATCAGACGCGCCTGGCGGAAGAACTCCTTGCGAGTCGCCTTGGCCGGCTCGCCGTACCAGTTGTGGAGGTCCTTCTCGAGGGGGACACCGAGTTCCTCGATCTCCTCGGCGACCTCCTCACCGACGTTGATGCAGTCCGTGAGTTTCCCGCCGAAGATCGTGACGACGTTGCGACGGTGGTCGGTCTCGACCACGTGCTTGCGTGACAGCTTGGTCCAGTCGACGTCCTCCTGGTCGCTGCCGTCGGTGTTGACGACGAGCGGCCGAACGCCGGACCGGTCGGCGATGATGTCGTCACGGGTCAGCGGTCGGTCGAGATCCAGCCGAGCGTTGATCTGGCCGAGGAGGAACTCGATGTCGTCGTCGTCGACCTCGGTGAACGGTGTGTCGACCCGCGTGTCGGTCGTACCGATGACGGAACGACGGCCCATCGGAATCACGTAGAAGAGGCGCTCCGTGTCGTCGTAGAACGCCAACACCTTGTGGTGACGGCGCGTCGTGAGCCGGTTGACGATCAGGTGGATGCCCTTGGAGTAGACGATCCGGTGGTTCGTGCGGATGCCCTGCGAGCCGTCGGGACCGGCGAGGGCCTCACCGTTGGTGGTGTCGACGAACGGACCGGCGGCGTTGACGATCGTGCGGGCCGTGCAGTGGAACTCCTCGCCGGTGTCGACGTCGCGCAGCGTTGCGATCCACCGGTCGTCCTCGCGCTGAGCGGAGACCAGCTCGACGTAGTTCGCAGCGGCGGCACCGGCCTCGATCGCCGACCGGACGAACGAGAACACGAAGCGGGCGTCGTTGTCGATGAGGATGCCGTCGCGGTACTCGATCCCGCCGGCCACGTCGTCGGTGTTGATCGCCGGTTCCTCTCGCTCGATCTTCTCGGTCGACAGCAGACGAGGCCACCGGGTTCCGAACTGGCCGATGATCCAGTAGCCGAGCGCGCCGAGCGCGGCGAACCACGGCGGGTACGGACCGCTCTTGTCGAGCGCTGCGTAGAACGGGATCTCCTTGATGTTGTCCGGGTAGGCCCGGAACATCCGGTTGCGCGAGCGGCACAGCTTGTAGACGAGCCAGAACTCATAGTTCTCCAGGTACTTGAAGCCGCCCCAGACGAGGTTCGACGACGCCTGACTCGTGAAGTTCGCCCAGTCGCCTCGATCGATGATCGCGACGTCGGCGCCACGACCGGCGAGCGATGCGGCTGCGACTGCGCCATTGATGCCACCGCCGATGATCAGCGTGTCGAAGTGACCGTCACGCATCCGTTCGATGTGGGTCTGTCGGAGGGCCATACGCCCAGCCTACGGCGGCCCGATGACCCTCGCCCGGGCCGATCGACCTGACGTCAGCCGGCGGCGACGAGTGAGATCGCGATCGCTGCGACGGCAACCGCCGCAGGCGTTGCCCACTTCGCCCACGCCGGGACGCCCTTCCAGGCGGGCGCCATCATCACGAAGCCGCAGATGCCGCCGGCCACGAGCCCGCCGAGGTGGCCGCCGATCGAGATGCGAGGGATGGCGAAGGTGATGAACAGGTTGATCAGCAGCAGCGAGCCGATCTGCGTCTGGAAGACGTTGACACCGTGTCGCCAGATGCCGATTGCATAGGCACCCATCAGTGCGAACGCAGCGCCGGATGCTCCGCCCGAGATGCCCACGACCACGGCGCCGCCATCGACGAGTCGCTCCGCATCGATGCCGTCGATGAGCAGCGATCCGGCGGACCCACCGAGAATGCCGGTGAGATAGAGCGCCAGGTACTTCGCACGGCCGAGGCCACGCTCGAGCTCCCCGCCGAGCAGGTAGATGAAGTAGCTGTTGAGCGCGAGGTGGAGGATGCCGAAGTGGATGAACCCGGCGGTGATCAGCCGGTACCACTGCTGGCCGGACGAGTCGATCGTGAAGAACTCGCCGTTCGCGTCGGGGACCACGACGAGGCGATCCACGCCGTCGAGGAACACCTGGTTGAGTCCGTAGAGGTAGTGGCCGTCCGTCGCCCGCCCCGAGAGCAGGTCGGCGGCGTCGCCGAACAGCGCCATCGCGAGGAACACCGCGACGTTGATCGCGATGAGGGTCATGGTGACGATGGCCGACTGGCGCGCCTGCCAGAACTTGGCGCGGGTTCGTAGGTCGGGCTGCGAGGCCTTCGCACAGTCGCGGCAGTGGCTGCCGACCGATGCCGACACCAGGCAGTCGCCACAGGCCGGGCGCCCACACCTCGTGCAGCGGCGACCTGCCTCGCGGTCGGCATGTCGGTAGCAGGTGTCGGGAGCGGCACCCGCACCACCGGGGGCGCCGGTCGGCGGCCGTTGCGGCGCGGGGCCGGGAGGCTGGGGGAGGGATGCGCCGGTGGGCGGTTGCATCGGCGCCCCGGTCGGTGGCGGGCCGGTCAGGGGCCGGGTCCGGTCGGCCTCGGGCATCTCCGGGAGTGGCACGGTGTCACGCTATCGACGCGCCCGTGAACAGGCGGGAAAGTCAGCGGTCGGCGGGTCGGAGCAGCTCGAGCGACTGCCCGCCGTCGGCGGTCACGACGGCGATGAGCGATCCGTCGTCGAGTTCGGCCGCTGCGCCGTCGCACGGCATGACGACGGCACCCTGCCCCAGCGCCGCGCCGTCCACCGCGACGTCGTGCACGACCAGATCGCCGTCCGTGCCGCACACGGCGATGCGGCCGTCGGCGAGCGCGAGCATCGCCGTCGGTGACCGCCGAATCCGGTCCGACCGAGTCAGTTCGTGCCGATCGGCGAGGTCGGCGCGGCCGTGGTGTTCGACGTCGTCGGGTGTGGTCGACGCGCCCGGTTCGAGCGTGGTCACCGCTGCATCGTCCTGGTCGTCGCTGACGGTCGTGGGCGTCACGGTGTCATCGCCGTCGGCGCGATCCCAGACCCACACCCGGTCGTCGACGATGGTGAAGGCGATCGGGTCGACGTAGCCGCGGCTCAGGATCGTCGGCTCCTGGTCGGGGGTGCCGTCGGGGTCGAGCGACAGGAGAGCACCACTGGTGACGTTGTCGTCGGCCCACCCGACGTTCAGACCGAGGCCGAGGACGATGCGCCCGTCGAGTTCGCTGAGCGTGCCGCCGATCGCCGTGGCACCGACCCGCCCGGCGTTCCACACCGCCCGCGTCGGGCGGCCGTCGACGATCTCGCCGACGACGAGGGTTGCGTTCTCGAAGTCCCCGGATCCGCCCTGGGTCCAGCTCGCGAAGCGCCGACCGTCGCCGAGGACGACGGTGCTGAGCAGCCCCCAGCGTCGGCCGCGCGAATCGACCGACAGCTGGGCGATCACCTCGGGAATCGCAGCCGGGTCGGCGACGTCGAGTGACATGATCTCGCCGTCCCGCCGGTGGACCCACTCGAGCGTGGACGGTCCCGCGGCGCGGAGTGCCACGACGTCGCCCGGTGACGCATCGCCGATCCGAACGAGGGTCTCGGTGGCGATCGACTCGTCGGCGTCGCCGCCGCCACACGCGGCGATGGCGAGCGCGAGCCCGGCGAGCAGCCCGAGCGGTGATCGTGACCCGGCGCGCCATGCCATGTGCGCCGATCGTACGGCGCCGCAGATCGGCATCGGACGCTGCGGCGACGGGTGTCGGAGCGTGGGTACGGTGGGGTCATGACACCGGAAGCGGCGTTGCTCAGGGTGATCCACTGTCTCGATCGGGCACACGAGTCGGGCTTCAAGACCAAGGCGTTCGTGCGCGCACTCGACGTGGTGCGCAACACGCCTGGCGACGAAATCGAGCGCCGCGTCGCCGACGACACGCTGACCGCCCTCGACGGCATCGGATCCTCGACGGCGCAGGTCATCGCCGACGCCGTGCTCGACCGACCGAGCGAGTATCTGGCGCGTGTCGAGGCGGACTCGGTCGTGCAGGTGACCGACGCCGGGCGCGTCTACCTCGACGCGCTCCGGGGCGACTGCCACTGCCACTCCACCTGGTCGGACGGCGGTGCGCCGATCGAGGCGATGGCGGCCACGGCGATGGCGGTCGGGCACGAATACATGGTGCAGACCGACCATTCCGCTCGGCTCACGATCGCCCACGGCTTGAATGAGGAGCGGCTCGCACAGCAGCTCGACCACATCGACGAGGTGAACGCGGCGATCGCCGACGCCGGCCACGAGTTCCGGATTCTGTCGGGTATGGAGGTCGACATCCTCGAGGACGGTGCGCTGGATCTCGCCGACGAGATGCTCGAGCGGCTCGACGTGGTCGTCGCGAGTGTGCACTCGAAGCTGCGGATGGAACGTCGGCAGATGACCGAGCGGATGCTGCTGGCCGTCGCCAACCCCCACGTCGACATCCTCGGTCACTGCACCGGCCGCATGATCGGCAAACGGCCGCCGAGCGACTTCGACGCCGACTACGTGTTCGCGGCGTGTGCGCAGTTCGGGACGGCGGTGGAGATCAACTGCCGGCCCGAACGGCTCGACCCGCCGCGCGAGCTGCTGTCGATGGCGGTGGAGCACGGCTGCTGGTTCTCGATCGACACCGACGCCCACGCCACCGGCCAACTCGAGTGGCAGGCGCTCGGCTGCGATCGCGCTGCCGAGTGCGAGGTCCCGCTCGACCGGGTCATCAACACCTTGCCCGCCGACGATCTCCTCGCCTGGTGCGCCTGAGTAGACGTTGCCCGGCGAAGTCGGTCAGGCGGGTTCGGCGATGACGACCGGGATGTCGCGGTCGGTCTTCTCGGCGTAGCCCTGGTAGCCCTTGTACGCGGCGACGATGTCGGGCCACATGGCGTCCTTCTCGTCGGCGGACGCGGTCCGTGCGATCAGCTCGCGTGGCTCGCCCCCGGTCGGCTCGAGGGTCACCTCGGGCGTGGCGACGAGGTTCCGGTACCAGTCGGGGTGGCGGTCGTCGCCGCCCTTCGACGCGACCAACACCCAGCGGTCACCCTCCTGGATCGGCGCGGTGAGCATGACGGTGCGCGGCTTGCCCGACGTTCGGCCGGTCGTGGTGAGCTTCACGACGGGCATGCTGCCGATCGAACCGCCGATGCGTCCACCGGAGACGGAGACGAGCGTGCGGTGCACGACGTTGGCGGTCTTCATCATCGTGTCGCGGACGGTGTCGGTGATGGCCATCGAATCAGCCTACGAGCCTCCGCCGAGCGGCGTCTCCTCCTCAGGCGAGGGCGGCGTAGAGGGCGAGGAGCGGACCGGCGCCGCGGGGGTCGCCGGTGGTGGTCTCGTTCATCTTGTTCATCACGTAACTGAACGAGATCCGGTTCTGGGTGTCGATGATGGCGAGCGAGCCGCCCCACCCGCCCCAGAAGCAGCAGCGGTCGTTCGGCAGCGGCATCATCTCGCCGGGGAGCCCGAAGCCCATCCCCAACTTCATCGGCACCTGGAGCACCAGGTCGGTGCCCTCGATCTGGGTGTCGAAGATCCGCTCGATCCCCTCGGTCGACATGATCCGCTGCCCGAACGCCTCACCGCCGTTCGCCGTCATCGTGTGCGCCCGGGCGACCGAGCGTGCGTTCCCGTGGCCACCGGCGGCCGGGATCTCCGCGCGGCGCCACGCCGCGGTGTTGGCGACGTCCGCGCTCAACGTCGGATTGGTCACCGTGCGAACGGCAATCGACGTCGGGTCCATTCCCTCCGCCGACAGCGGGTCGGCCGGTGCGATCACGTGTGCGATCCGGCCGTCGTGGTCGGCGCCGGTGCCGATGTGGAAGTCGACGTCGAGCGGCCCGGCGATCTCGTCGGCGTAGAAGTCGCCGAGCGAGCGGCCGGTGATCCGTCGAACGATCTCACCGAGCAAGTACCCCTGGCTGATCGCGTGATATCCCGGAGCGCTGCCGGGCTCCCACCACGGCGCCTGCTCGGCGTGCAGGGCCACCAGCTTGGCAGGGTCGAGGAGATCCTCGGTTTCGAGCGGCTCGTCCCAACCCGACAGCCCGGCAGCGTGCGAGAGCACGTGGCGGGTCGCGACCTGCTCCTTGCCGGCGGCAGCGAACTCGGGCCAGTACGTGGCGATCGGCTCGTACAGATCGAGCTCTCCGCGGTCGGCCAACAGCAGGCAGCAGAGGAACGACATCGTCTTGGACGTGGACCACACGTTGATGATCGTGTCCTCGGCCCACTCACGCTCGCCGTCGTCGTACGTCGCCGTCCCCGCCCACAGGTCGACGACCATCTCACCGTCGACCGACGCGGCGACCGAGGCCCCGACCTCGCCATGATGCACCCAGTTCGCGGCGAAGGCGTCGCGCACCGACTCCAACCCGGGGGCGACGGTGCCGTGGATCTCGACGGGGTTCGGCATGGGCCGACCGTACCGGCCCCATGCTCGGCGTTCGCAACCGTCGTGATCAGGCGCGACATGCGGTTCGGTTGGCCACGGACCGATGTGCTCGTAGCGTGGTATCTCTATGTCGAAGAAGACGAAGAAGCGCAAGGCGCGCCTGCGTCGCTCCAAGGCGAACCACGGCAAGCGACCCAACATGGGTCGCGGCTGAGTCGATTCGCCTTCCGAGCGGCTGACGGCCGCATCACCCACGAGACACGAACGCTCGTCATGACGTCAGCGGCGTCGAGGCGGGCGTTTCGTCGCGTCTCGGCCCGCTCCGTGCGTGCACAGGTGTGTTCCGGGGACACGTCGTGGCCGACACGTTTGCCGGCCGACACGTTCCGGCGGAGTGCGCTGCGAGCGGTGGGGTCGAATGGGTGGTCACCGTCGGCCGATGTCAGGATGTGCGCGTGACCGACCGTTCGACCAGCGACGCCCGGGTCGAGTGGCTGTCGATCGCCGGCTCGGCCGCCGCGTGGCGGGACCTCGGTCTCACGGGTTCGGACGGCCCCGACGAATCGTTCTCGATCCCGCTCATGGGCACCGGGCTGCGAGTCGGCGCCCCGGTTGCCGGTGAATCCGGCATCGTCGGGTGGGCACTGTCGGGCGTCGAGCGGCCTACCGGTGACACGGTCGACGGACTCACCACCGACGTGGTCGATGCCCGCCCGCCGGTGTTCGCGCAGCACGCGCTCGGCGCGATCGAACTCGACCACGTCGTCGTGCTGACCGACGACCTCACGCGCACGACCGACGCGGTCGCCGACGCCACCGGCTGCGAGCTGCGCCGCGTCCGCGAGGTCGGCACCATGCGACAGGGATTCCACCGGATCGGACGCAGCGGCCTCGTTGTCGAGGTGGTGGCGCGGCCCGAGGTGCCGGCCGGGCCCGCCACCTTCTGGGGGCTCGTCCTCACGGTCGAGGATCTCGATGCCGCATGTGACCTGCTCGGCCCAGATCGCGTCAGCGCGCCGAAGGACGCGGTGCAACCCGGCCGCCGGATCGCGACGCTGCGAGAGGCAGCCGGACTCGGCCTACCCGTCGCCTTGATGACATCTTGACGCTGGGCGCCGCGAACCAGATTCGACGCCGTCGGCGCACCCCGCCCGGCACGTCGCGGCGCGCTGGTCGTGCCCGATCCGTCGAACCGAATCGCTAGCGTCGGCACGCGTGAGGATCTCGGAGCGGGTCGACAACGCGGTGCGGGCGATGGCCGAACTCGCGGCGACCGACGACGGCGGACCCCTCACCGCCGAGGTCATCGGCACCCGTCAAGGCGTGTCGACCAAGTACCTCCACGACATCCTCCGCGACCTCAAGCGAGCCGAACTCCTGCGCACGAAGCGCGGCCCGGACGGGGGCTTCTCGCTCTCGCGGCCGTCCGACTCGATCACGCTCGCCGACGTGTTCCGGGCGATCGACGGGCCGCTCGCCGACGTCCACGACGAGAGCCTTCGCGCGCTCAGCTACGCCGCGCCTGCCGAGGCGCTGCCCGACGTGTGGATGGCAATCCGAGCGAGTCTGCGCCGTGTGCTCGACACGGTCACACTCGCCGATCTCGTCGCCGGCGACCTGCCGCCGGACGTGTCCGCACTCGCCGTCGAGTACCGCCGCGACACCGACGCCCGCCACCCCGGTTGAGCCGGATTCACGACCACATCGACGCCCCTGGAGGCACCATGTCCGAAGCAACATCCACTCCCGTCGACGCAGCGATCGTCGAGGCCGCCGTCGCCGCCGTCGACGCGGCGGCTGCAGTGACCGCTGCGGCGCAGGGTCGGCTGGCCGCGGGCGACACCCTCACGAAGGGCGACGACAGCCCGGTCACCGTCGCCGACTTCGCCGCGCAGGCGATCGTGTGCCGAACGCTCGCCGACCGCCTCGGTGGACCGTCGGGCGACGTCGCCGTCGTGGGGGAGGAGGCGCCCGACGACCTCGATGATCAGCCGGTGCTCCTCGAAGGTGTTGCCGGTTTGGTGCGCACTGCGCTCGGTGCCCAGGTCACCGACGCCGAGGTCGTGTCGGCGATCGCGCTCGGCGGTGCCGACGCGTCTGCGGGCGGCCGCTACTGGACGCTCGACCCGATCGACGGCACCAAGGGCTTCTTGCGCGGCGATCAGTACGCGATCGCCCTCGGGCTGATCGAGGACGGAGAGGTGATCCTCGGTGTGCTCGGCTGCCCGAACCTGCCGAACCCCGACGGCTCGACCGGCGCCGTCCTCGTCGGTGTGGACGGCACTGCGACAATCCGCACTGCCGGTTCCGGCCCGGTTCCGATCCGTGTCGACGACCCGGCCACGGTCGCCGACGCCCGCTTCTGCGAGTCGGTCGAGTCGGGCCACTCCGATCAAGGCCAGTCGGCCGAGATCGCGGCGCGCCTGGGGATCTCGACCGAGCCCTACCGGATCGACAGCCAGTGCAAGTACGCGGCCGTCGGCCGTGGCGACGCATCGATCTACCTCCGCCTGCCGACCCGCGCCGACTACGTCGAGAAGATCTGGGACCACGCCGCCGGCAAGTTCGTGGTCGAGATGGCAGGCGGGACCGTGACCGACGTGACCGGGACGCCGCTCGACTTCGGCCGTGGCGACCGCCTGCACGGCAACAGTGGCGTCGTCGCCACCAGCGGCCGGTTCCACGACGAGGTCATCGCCGCGGTCCAGGCTGTGCTCGGCTGAGCCGCAACCGAGCCGACCGCGCTCCGACGATCGCCGTTGCGGGTCCGTGCGCAGCATCGTCAAGAGATTCTCAACGTGTTGCACATTGTCTACCGAAAGAGTAGACAATGTAGGCAATGACGACCACGACGAATGACGCGACCAGCGCCGACCACGCCGCGGTGGGGCTCACCTCGGCTCGGCTGACCCATCTCCAGCGCCTCGAGGCCGAGGCGATCCAGATCATGCGCGAGGCGGTTTCGGAGTCCGAGCACCCCGCGATGCTCTACTCGGTCGGCAAGGACAGCGCCACCATGCTGCACCTCGCCCGCAAGGCCTTCTTCCCGAGCGTCCCGCCGTTCCCGCTCGTCCACGTCGACACGACGTGGAAGTTCCACGACATGTACAAGATGCGCGCTCGGGCGGCGGAGATCTCGGGCATGGAGCTGATCGTGCACCAGAACCCGGAGTGCGTGGAGCGGGGCATCAACCCGTTCGATCACGGCTCGGCAGTGCACACCGACATGTGGAAGACCGAAGGCTTGAAGCAGGCGATCGAGATGAACAAGTTCGATCTCTGCTTCGGCGGTGCCCGGCGCGACGAGGAGAAGTCGCGGGCCAAGGAGCGCGTGTTCTCGGTCCGCTCGGCGCAGCACCAGTGGGACCCGAAGCGACAGCGTCCTGAACTGTGGAACCTCTACAACGCTCGCCGGGCACCCGGTGAGACACTGCGAGTGTTTCCGATCTCGAACTGGACCGAGCTCGACGTCTGGCAGTACATCCACCTCGAGCAGATCGAGATCGTGCCGCTGTACTTCTCGGCGCCGCGACCGGTCGTCGACCGCGACGGCGTGCTGATCATGGTCGACGACGACCGCATGCCGCTGCACCCGGGCGAGGAGCCCGAGATGAAGTCGGTGCGGTTCCGGACCCTCGGCTGTTACCCGCTGTCGGGTGCGATCGAGTCCGACGCCGACAGCCTCACGGGGATCATCCAGGAGATGCTCCTCGCAACGTCATCCGAACGACAGGGCCGCATCATCGACTTCGACGGCGCCGCCTCCATGGAGAAGAAGAAGCAGGAGGGGTACTTCTGAGCCGCCTGCGGCACACGAACGGAAGGACGACACGTCATGGCACATGCATCTGAACTCATCGCCGAGGACATCGAGGCCTACCTCACCTCGCACCAGTACAAGTCGCTGCTCCGGTTCATCACCTGCGGGTCGGTGGACGACGGCAAGAGCACGCTGATCGGGCGACTGCTCTACGAATCGCACCTCGTCTTCGAGGACCACCTCGCCGCACTCGAGGCCGACTCGGCCAAGGTCGGCACCCAGGGCGGCGACCTCGACTTCGCCCTGCTGCTCGACGGCCTCTCGGCTGAGCGTGAGCAGGGCATCACGATCGACGTCGCCTACCGGTTCTTCTCGACCGAGAAGCGCAAGTTCATCGTCGCCGACACCCCCGGCCACGAGCAGTACACGCGCAACATGGTCACCGGCGCCTCCACGGCCGACGTGGCGATCCTCATGGTCGACGCCCGCAAGGGCATCCTCACCCAGACCCGCCGCCACAGCTACCTCGTGTCGCTGCTCGGCATCAAGAAGGTCATCGTCGCCGTCAACAAGATGGACCTCGTCGACTTCTCCAAGGACGTCTACGACACGGTCTGCACGGAGTACCTCGACTTCGCGCAGCGCATCGGCCTGACCGACATCACGTTCATCCCGATGTCGGCACTCAAGGGCGACAACGTCGTCGCGCCGAGCGACCACACCGACTGGTACCACGGCCCGACGCTGATGGGCTACCTCGAGACCGTCCAGGTCGACGACGAGCGCGACGCCCAGGCGTTCCGCATGCCGGTGCAGTGGGTGAACCGCCCCAACCTCGACTTCCGTGGCTTCTCCGGCCAGATCGTCGGTGGTGCGGTCAAGCCCGGCGATCCGATTCGCGTCCTGCCTGCCGGGACCACCTCGACGGTGGAGCGGATCGTCACGATGGACGGCGACCTCGACGAGGCCGTCGCCGGCCAGTCGGTCACGATCACCCTGACCGATGAGATCGACATCTCGCGCGGTGACGTGCTCTGCGCCGGCGAGTCGCCTGCGGAGGTGGCCGACCAATTCGAGGGCCACGTCGTCTGGATGCACGAGGACGCCATGCTCCCGGGCCGTCCGTATCTGATGAAGATCGGGACCCGCACCGTGGGCTTGACCATCTCGAACCCGAAGTACCGGGTCGACGTCAACAACCTCGACCATCTCGCCGCCGACACGCTCGAGCTGAACGAGATCGGCGTCTGCAACCTGAGCCTCGATCGCCCGATCCCGTTCGACCCGTACCCCGGCCTCGCGATCGGCGAGCGCAACTCGGGCCAGCCCGGCAACCGTGAGATGGGCGGCTTCGTCATCATCGACAAGCTCACCCAGAGCACGGTCGGCGCGGGTCTGCTGCACTTCGCGTTGCGTCGCTCGCAGAACATCCACTGGCAGGACGTCCAGGTCGACAAGGACGCCCGCATCGAACGGCAGGGCCATCGCCCCGGCGTCGTGTGGTTCACCGGCCTGTCCGGTGCCGGCAAGTCGACGATCGCCAACATCGTCGAGCAGAAGCTGCACGCCCAGGGTGTGCGGACCTACCTGCTCGACGGCGACAACGTCCGACACGGTCTCAACCGCGATCTCGGCTTCACCGACGCCGACCGGGTCGAGAACATCCGGCGCATCGCCGAGGTCTCGGGGCTCATGGTCGACGCCGGCCTGGTCGTGCTCGTGTCGTTCATCTCGCCGTTCATCGCCGAGCGCCGCCTCGCTCGGGACCGGGTCGGCCCGGGCGAATTCGTCGAGGTCCACGTCGACGCATCGGTCGAGGTCGCCGAGTCCCGCGACCCGAAGGGCCTCTACGCGAAGGCACGACGCGGCGAGCTGAAGAACTTCACCGGCATCGATTCACCGTACGAGCCTCCGGAGGCACCCGAGGTGCGTGTCGACACCGCCCATCTGTCGCCCGAGGAGGCGGCCGATCAGGTGATCGAGGCGCTCCGAGCGTCCGGCATCGTCGGCTGATCCAGCCACGGCATCACGCCCACCGGCTGCGCTTCGAACGCCGATCATGACCGCCGAGTCGATCCTCGCACTCGTCGTCCTGATCGCGACCGCCGGCGTGCTGGTGATCGATCGGTTCCCACCGGTGCTCGTCCTGAGCGGGGCGGTGGGCGTGTTGCTGTTCGGCAGGGTGATCGAGGCCGACACCGCGCTGAGCGGGTTGTCGAGCACGGCACCCGCCACCATCGCAGCGCTCTACGTCGTCGCCGGCGCGGCGACGGCAACGGGCGCCTTCGCCTCGATCGTCGACCGGTTGCTCGATCGTGGCGGATCGCTGCTCGCGCTGACGGCGGCCACCGCCGGGCTCTCGGCGATCGTGCCGAACACGCCGCTGGTCGCGATGTTCGCACCGCGGGTCGTGCGTTGGTCACAGCGACACGGCGCGAACGCCTCGCGCTTCCTGCTGCCGCTGTCGTTCGCGAGCATCCTCGGCGGTGTGGTGACGTTGATCGGCACGTCGACCAACCTCGTCGTGTCCGACCTGCTCGTGCGCACCGGTGCCGAGCCGCTGGACGTGTTCGAGGTGACCGTCGTCGGCCTGCCGGTCGCCGTGATCGGCGTGACCGTGCTGTCATTGCTCGGGCCGAAGCTGCTGCCGGAACGGCTCGCCGTGTCGGCCGATGTCGATCGGCGAGCGCGCGAGTTCCAGATGGCGGCGCGCGTCGACCCCGACGGTCCGCTCGCCGGCGCCACCATCGCCGAGTCGGGGCTGCGGTCGCTCGACGGTGTGTTCCTCGCGATGATCGAGCGCGGCGAGGCCGGCGCCCGGACCACCACGCTGCCTGCCGCGCCCGACACCGTGCTCGAGGCGAACGACGTGTGCTGCTTCGTCGGTGATGCGAGCGAGGTGATCGACCTCCACGAGCTCGACGGCCTCGTCAGCGTCGAGCGTCAGCACCTCCTCGAGACCGAAGGGCCTGGCACGGCGGTGTTCGAAGCGGTGGTCGCGCCCGGCTCACGGCTGGTCGGCCAGTCGTTGCGGTCAACCGAGTTCCGCAGCCGGTACGGCGCGGCGGTGATCGCGATCCACCGTTCCGACTCGGCGCTCGGCGGTCAGCTCGGCCGGATCCCGTTGCGCGGTGGCGACGTGTTGCTCGTGCTCGCCGACGACGGCTTCGCCAAGCGGTTCCGGAGCGACGCCGACTTCTCGCTCGTTGCCGCGCTCGACGGCCCCTCGATCCCGCGGCGTCGGCGCTCGGTGCTCGTGATCGCCGCGTTCATCGGTCTGGTCGCGTTGGCGGCGTCGGGCGTGTTGCCGCTGTTCGAGTCCGCCGTGGCCGCAGCGGTCGTCGTGATCGCCGGGGGCGCACTGACGGTCCGGGAGGCGTGGCGGGCGATCAACCTCGACGTCGTACTCACGATGGCGGTGGCGATCAGCCTCGGAAGTGCGATCGCCGAGAGCGGATTGGCCGACGACATCGCCTCCCTCGTCGACCGGATCGCATCGGGCGGAGTCGGCGACGTCGGCCTCGTGCTCGCCCTGATGATCGCGACGCTCGTGCTCACCGAGTTGCTGACCAATACGGCGGCCGCTGCGCTGATGATGCCGGTCGCACTGTCGCTCGCCGTCGACCTCGGGGCCGAACCTCGCATGCTCGCCGTGGCGGTGCTGATCGGTGCGTCGTGCTCGTTCCTGTCGCCGGTCGGCTATCAGACGAACCTGATGGTCTTCGGCCTCGGCGGCTACCGCTTCACCGACTTCGCACGGGTCGGTGCACCGCTGACGGCGTCGACGCTGGTGACGGCCGCTGTCCTCGTGCCGTGGGCGTTCGGCTGAGGCCGGGGCCCTGCGAGCGCACGAGGCGGAGCGGGTCCGCGCCGGACGATCAGCTGAATCGGAGGATTGCGCGGAGTCCACCGGTCGGCGAGTCGTCCAGCACGAGCGAACCACCGTGAGCAGCAGAGACGCGCGCCGCGAGCGTGAGGCCCAAGCCGGACCCCGCCGCCGACGTCGAGCCTCGCTCGTACCGGCCGAGGAGCCGTGCGCGTTCGTCAGCGCCGATGCCCGACCCGTCGTCGTCGATCGTCACCGTTGCATCGGTCGCGACGCGAACGACGAGTGCCACCGACTCGCCGGGGTTTGCGTGAACCGACGCGTTCCGCACGACGTTCTCGATCGCGAGACTGATGCCTTCGGGCCAACCGCGAATCGTCACGTGGTCGGCACCGAGCAGGTCGACCGACTCGAACCGCCCCGTGAAGCCCGCGAGCACCCGGTCGACCAGCTCGACGAGATCGTGCTCGACGAACTCCGCCGCGCTCACGAGGTCGACGGCCGACAGCGCTCGTACGGCCGACAGCCGCTCGGCCGCGCGACGGAGTTCGTCGCGCGCTGCATCCACCTCGGCGCCGCCGTGTCCGGAGGCCGACGCGACGTCGAGGTTGGTGAGCGCGCTCTGCAGTGGCGTGCGGAGTTCGTGCGAGGCCGAGGCGCCGAACGCTCGAGCAGCGGCGAGCGCATCTTCG
>JBCBDK010000019.1:0-16683 GCA_038529675.1 Actinomycetota bacterium | reverse complement strand
CAGCTCCTGCGCCAGGGGCCGGGCGCGAACCTGGCCCTCGAAGCCTCCACCACGGGCGGCCCGGCGACCGACCTGGCCGACGTGAACGGCGACGGCGTCCTCGACGGCGTCTGCTGTGGCGGCGGCGGGACCTCGCCGCTCTTCTACAACGAGTCCTTCTTCGAGGTCGCCCTGGGTGACGGCCTGGGGGGCTTCGCCCCCTCCTTCGTCATTCCGAGCATCGGATCCACGCGCATCGCCGGGGTCGACGACCTCGTCGGCGTATGCCAACGACGACATGACGAGACGTCCCTCCTCGGCGCGGATGGCCGCCGTGTACTGCTTGTTGCGCATCACGAACCGGCCGATCGCGACCTTTCCCGCCTGCTCCATCGCCCGCGCGAGCAACACGTAGGGCTTGGGGTCGAGGTCGGGCGCGAGGTGATAGGCCGTGTCGAAGAACACCGGGTCGATCTCGTCGAGGAGCACGAACTCCTCCAGATCGATGCGCTTGGTCGGCACCGGCATGAACGGTTCGAGCTCGTCGGGGTCGACGACGACGTAGCGTCCCTTGGCGATTTCGTACCCCTTGACGATGTGGTCCTCGGACACCTGCTCACCGGTCTCGGCGTTCACCTTCCGGTAGCGGATCCGGTTCAGATCACGCTCGTCGAGTTGATTGAACGAGACCGACTTCTTCTTGACCGCGTGGTACAGCTTCACCGGAATCGCGACGAGGCCGAACGAGATCGTGCCACTCCACACCGGTCGCATGCCCCGAACCGTACCCCGTCGCCGCCGAGCGACGCATCGACATCACGCTCGATCGATGCGTCGGCCGGTCGGGCACCGTCACGTCTGGTCGAGAACCGCGCGAGCGACGATGTCGGTGCCGAACGCCGTGAGGATGGCCAGGTAGAGCAGACCCGTCGCCGCCATCACGGCGGAGTAGTACCGCTCCTTCAGCGCGGCCCGCGTGACGAACACGAGGACGATCGTCGTGATCGCGCACGCGAGCCACATCCAGCCGAGCATCCCGCCCCAGCCGTCGTCCACTGCCCCGGTGAACACGCTGATCATGCCGGTCGGCAACAGCAGGGCGGCGACCTCGATCGGCCAGAGCCATCCGAGCGCTGTCACCATCTCGTTCAGCAGCTTGCGCGGGAGTCCGGGCTGCACGAGGTACCAGTGGCCGAGCAGCATCCCGTCGCTGATCGCACCGATGAACGCCGCGCCGACGAGCGTGCGCAGCAGCGCGACCGCCGGGTTCCCGCCTGCGTCGAGCGCAGCGGCGACGAGGCCGACCGTACCGATGATCGCCGGCACGAGGTCGAGGATCGGATCGAACTCCTTGACGGCTCGGCCGCCGGCCGCCGTTGCTCCGCCCGTGTTCGGGACTGCTGCCGTCCGTTCGATCCCGGTCATCGCTGCGACCCGTTGGCTTCGACGATCGAACTCGGCCTGCTGCCCGCTGACGCCCGCTGCCTTGCGCCTGACCGACACGACGAGCCCGACGAGACACGCGATCGCAACCCCGACCGACGCCGACTCGCGCACGACGTTCGACCCGAACGCGAGGCCGGCCGCGAGCGCGCCGAGTGCGAAACAGAGGTAGGTGCCGCGCAGCAACCAGCCGTACCCGAGCCCGACCACCCGTCGGCGTGTGGTGAACCAGCAGAAGAGCATCCCGCCGGTCGCCCACTGGAGCAGCACCGTCGCTGCGTCGAGCCTGATCACTGCGGTGAGGGTAACGCTGGCGGCGCCGCTGTCGCCCGCCCATCTGGCTGGTCCCGTCCTAGCCTGGCGGTCGAATGGCACACCGATCTCACCTGCGCCAGTCCCCCGTGCGCCAGACCCTCACACGCCGGCCCCCCACCCGCCGGCCCCCCATCCGCCAGACCCTCACGCGCCGGTCCCCGACACATCGAACCCCTGCCCGCCGGCCCGTCGCGCGCCCGCTCCGGCGGGTCGCCGCCGCCCTTACTGCTGCCACCGTGCTCACCGGGTGTTTCACCGGCGAACGACCGTCGTTCGAGGACGAGGCGCCCGAGTCCGCGAGCACGGGCGACCCGGCGATCGATCTGGTACTGCGTCGACTCGAGTCGGTCGACCGGGCGCAGTTCACCGCCGCGTTCCAGATCGACACGAAGTTCGGCACGCTGCGCTCGACCGCACAGGTCGCGCAGGCGGCCGGCCAGCGGCTCACCGTCACCGTCGCCAACGAGACCGTCAACACGCGCTTCGTCGACGACGGCGACGACGAGCGCACCTGCGACCTGAACACCGCCGAGTGCGAGGCGGAGCTGAACGACGCCCGGATCTCGAACACCCAGCTCTCGCGCGAGTTCTACGGCCCGTCGTTCGCGCGGCGACTCCGGGTGAGCGCCGACCGCCGGATCGGTGACCCGGTCCCGTCGTCCACGACGGTGGCGGGTCAGCCGGCCGAGTGCGTGGAGGTCCCGGTGTCGGGCGGCATCGAGACGTACTGCGCGCTGGACTCGGGCGTCCTCGCACGGTTCGCTGGCGCCGATGTCCAGATCGAGCTCACCGCCTACTCGCCGACACCCGACGAGTCGCTCTTCGAGACCTGAACCCGGCCGGCGCGATCGGGGCGGCGCTGGCGATCGAGCGCCAGCCGATCGACGTGACCGTCAGTCCTCGTCGGGGAACCACGAGCCGTGGAACCCGTGGGGGACGCGCTGCGGGAGGTCGACCACGGCGACGGGGTCGGCGGCGGTGTCAGACGCGTCGAGGACGACGAACGATGATGATGCCGACGCTCGGTCGTACAGGTACGTCACCAGCCAACCCTCGTCCTCCGCAGCACCGTCGGCGGCGGGCACGAACACCGGCTCCGCGACCGACACGGTCGGTCCGAAGTCGTGCATCGACCGGGCGCCCGTCGTGACGTCGTACTTCACCACGTTGGTCGCACCGTCGGTCATCGCCGGCTCGCCGGGCCGCCCGGTGACCGCCCACGCATACCGGTTCGCCAGCCCGGTCCGACGATCGTCGATACGGGGAAACCCGTGCTCGTGGTCGTCGAGCTGTTCCTCGGTGACCCGGCCGGCACGCAGGTCGAACCGCCACCGCCAGAGGTAGCAGGGCTCGAACGCATTGGCATCACCCGCCCACATCGACGGATGACGCCCGGCGTCGAGGACGACGACGTTGCCGTCGTCCTCCTCCCATGCGTTCACGATGTGGAACACGTAGCAGTCGTCGACCTCGAACCAGCGCGGCTGTGCGGGCGCATCCGCACCGACGTTCCGCCGGTCGAGCAGCCCGATCCTCGAGCCGTTCTCCGGGCGCCACACGAACGGCATCCCCGTGCCGGCGAGTGCGATGTCGAGATCGAAGACGACCGGCAGGTCGAGGAAGATCGCGTGGTTCCGGCTGAGCGCGAAGTCGTGCATCATCACCGGCGAGGGGATGTCGATCGGCTGACGGTGCACGAGCGTTCCCGCTGCGTCGACGACGTGGTACGTCACGAATGGCGCCTCGACCAGCTCGTAGCCGAAGAAGTGCATCTCGCCGGTCTCCGCGCACACGTGGGGATGCGCCGTGCAGGGCGTGGTGAGCCCGCCACCGAAGTCGACCGGCCCGAGCGTCTCCAGCTCGGGCCCGATCGCCATCGGGAAGCTCGCCTCCTCCAACGCCATGATCGTCCCGGCGTGCCCGAGCACGTGGGTGTTGGCTCGGCCTGCGGCGAGGTCGAACGACATCGTCTCGGGGTCGAAGCGTTCGCCGCCGGCGAGCAGCTTCGTACGCACCCACCGGTTGCGGTACCACTCCGCCCGGCCCTCGCGCAGCCGAACGCCGTGGAGCATCCCGTCGCCGTCGAACCAGTGGTACGGCCGGTACCCCTTCGGATTGGCGCCGTTGCGGATGAAGCGCCCGTTCAGTTCCGGTGGCAGTACACCCCGGACGGGGAGGTCGAACGCCTCGACCTCGGTCTCGACCGGTGCGTAGTTCCCCCGGATGAAGAACGGCAGGCGCTCGGCATCACCGGAAGCGAGGGTTTCGTCGATCGCTGTCACCGGATCAGTCTCCCACGCGTACCCTTCGCGGCCAATGGCCGAACCGCTGAAGGACCAGTTCACGACCGAGGTCGCCGTGCGTCTCGCCACCGACCTCGTCGCGGTCGCGAGCGGCGACGAGTTCGATGCCGAGTCGTTCCTGACCCAGGCGACCGACGACTTCGACGACCTCGAGCTGTCGGACCGGGCGCAGCAGATCGCGGACTCACTCGCCGCCCATCTGCCCGCCGACCGCACGCGTGCCATGACGTTGCTCGGTCGGTCCCTCGGACCCGAGCTCGAGAACGCCGAGTCGTTCGGGATGTCGACCTTCTTCTACTGGCCCCACGTCAAATTCGTCGCCGACCACGGCCACGGAGACCTCGACACCGCACTGACACTCCAGTACGAACTGACGAAACGATTCACCGCCGAGTTCTCGATCCGTTCCTACCTCGTCGGCGAACACCGCCCTGCGACGCTCGAGCGGCTGACCCGCTGGACGCGCGACGCAGACGAGCACGTTCGCCGACTCGTCTCCGAGGGCACCCGGCCCCGACTGCCGTGGGCGCCTCGCCTTCACGAGTTCGTCGACGACCCGTCGGTGGTGCTCGAACTGCTCGAACGACTTCGCCACGACGAATCCGAGTACGTCCGCCGCTCGGTCGCCAACAACCTGAACGACATCGCGAAGGACCACCCGACCGTCGTCGTCGAGACCTGCCGACGGTGGTGGGCCGACGCCGACGACGACGGTCGGCGCATGATCCGCCATGCACTGCGCACCTTGATCAAGGCCGGGGATCTCGACGCCCTCGACGTCATCGGCTTCGGGCCGTCGTCGCCGGCACGTGTCGTCGGCGGACGGATCGAACCCGAAGCAGTGGCGATCGGCGAGTCGGTACGGGTCCATGTCGAGGTCGAGAATCCGACCGCGGCGCCGTGCCGGGCACTCGTCGACATCCGCGTCCACTTCGTCAAGGCGAACGGGTCGACGCGCCCGAGGGTGTTCAAGGGCGCTGAACTGGACCTGGAACCCGGTGCGCGCCACACGGTGTCGAAGAAGGTGTCGGTGCGACAGCACTCGACACGGACGCACCACCCCGGATCACATCAGGTCGAGGCGATCATCAACGGGACGACGGCCGACATCGGCCGATTCGAGCTCGCACCCCCGAACGAGTCTTGACGGCGACGCGGACGGCGAGCACGCTCGCCACATGGGCCACACCTCTTCCGGGCAACTCGAGTGGTCGGCGCCGGGCCCGGGGTCGTGGGCGCTCGACCGCTCACACTTCATCGGCGCGACGACGCCGATCACCCAGTGGTTGATGGAGTCGTCGATGTCCGCCGGCATGGAGCGTGTGCTGGAGGAGATCGGCGCGCCGATCCGTTCGGTCGATGCCCGCTTCGTCAATGGGTTCATGTACACGCGGCCTCGCCCGCTGCTCCGACCGGACCGACCGGCGACACGGCTACCGCCGACGCCGCTGCTGAAGCTCGCCGCACACCTGCACCCGACGTTCCGCCGACGGGCCCGGACTGCGGCGCGCACGCTGGAGGAACGTCCGGCTCTCACCGTCGCACGTGAGTGGGATGAGCGGATCCGACCACGACTCATCGAGCGGAATCGGGAGCTGCAGTCCATCGATCCGGCCGGTCTCGACGACCTCGCACTCGACGGACACGTCGGCGACCTCCTCGACCACGCCCGCGAGCAGGCCGAGCTGCACTTCTGGCTCCACGGCCACGACCTCGGACCGATCGCCCGGTTCCTGCACCGGTGCGAATCATGGGGGCTCGACCCGGCCGACGCCACGCGGGCACTCGCCGGCGCGTCGCCGACCACATCGAGGCCGACGTCGATGCTGTACCGGCTTCGACAACTGCTCGACGAAGCAGGCGTTCACCCGGCGACGCTCGACGACGTGCGATCGGCATCGCCCGAGGCCGAGCAGCTCCTCGACGACTACCTGGCCGACCGGGCACACGTCCTCGCCACCGGCTACGACCTGACCGCCTTCACGCTCGCCGAGCTGCCGAACCTGGTCGTCGAGTCGATCCGCTCCGCAGCCGAGCCCGCCACGCCCAGCGACACGGAGAGCGCGGCCATCGCCGCCGAGTTGCAGGCCCAGGTACCCGGTGAGGGACGCGACGAGTTCGACGTGGTGTTGCACGACGCCCGTGCGGTCATGGACATGCGCGACGACAATGGCCCGTTGACGGTCGAGTGGCCGATGGGGCTGCTGCGCCGCTCGCTCCTCGAGGTCGGACGTCGCCTCGTCGAGCGAGCGGGCTGGCACGATCCGACCCTGGCCATCGAGGTGACACCCGACGAGGCGCGTACGTTGCTCGGTGGCCCGACGCCGACCGCCGCCGAACTCGACCGGCGCGCGGAGCGGCGGTCCGCACACGGCCGGCTCGAGCCACCGAACTCACTCGGTGCCGACGAGCCGGAGCCGCCACCGACGATTCTTCCGGCGCCGCTGCCGGAGCTCGTCGGGATGATCCAGACGTCGTTCCGCCACCTCGGGATGGATGCAGCGCCCCGGTCCGACTCGCTCGTCGGTGTCGGGATCGGCGACGCGCCCTACACGGGTCGGGTCCGTCGAGCCGGGTCGGCGGACGAGGCGCTCGACGCGATGGAACCGGGCGACGTGCTCGTCGTCCGGGCAACGTCACCGGCATTCAACGTCGTGCTGACCATCGCCGGGGCGATCGTGACGGCAGACGGTGGCGCGATGTCGCATGCCGCCGTGCTCGCCCGCGAACTCGGCATCCCGGCCGTGATCGGCGCTGGCGGCGCACTGGATCTCCCCGACGGTGCGACGGTCGAGGTCGACCCCGCCGCCGGCCGGGTTCGCCAGCTCGACGACACGTGAAGGTCGACCCCCGAGTTCAGACGCTGATGAGGGCGTGGTCCGACGCATTGCAGGGCTGCGGACCGGCGTCGGTGGCGACGACGATGTCCTCGAGGCGCATGCCCCACTTGCCCGGCACGTAGATCCCGGGCTCGACGCTGAACGCGTGGCCCGATTCGAGCGGGAGGTTGTTGCCCTCGACGATGTAGGGGTCCTCGTGTTCCTCGAGCCCGATGCCGTGGCCGGTGCGATGGATGAAGTACTCGCCGAATCCGGCGTCGGCGATGACGCTCCGGGCGGCGCGGTCCACGTCCTGGCACGGCGTACCGACCGTCGCCGCCGCGACCGCTGCGGCCTGCGCCCGGTGGAGGACCTCGTACGCCTCGGCGACGTCAGCGGGGACGTCGCCGGTGACGACGCAGCGCGTCGTGTCGGAGCAGTAGCCGTTCATCGTCCCACCGAAGTCGCAAAGGACGATCTCGTTCTCGCCGATGACCCGGTCACCGGCGTGGTGATGTGGGCTCGACGCGTTCTCGCCCGCCGCGACGATCGCGAAGTTGACCTTCTGGTGACCCTCCTCGACGATGCGTCGGCCGAGGTGGGCCGACACCTCGGCCTCGGTTCGACCGACGAGCGGTATCTCACCCCGCTGCAGCTCACCGGCGATCCGATCGACCGCAGCACCGGCGGCAGCGAGCGCGTCGACCTCGGCCTGATCCTTCGACATGCGGAGCGGACCGACCACGTCGACCGCACGCGTGTAGGCGGCGCCTGGCAGATGCGGCAACAACTCGACGAGGAATCGCGCCCACATCTGATCACCGACCGCGACCCTCGACGCCCCGGCGGCGAGTCGACCGACGATCGCCGTCGGGTCCTCGGTCTCTCCCCACGGGAGCAGGTCGAACACACCGGGCTGCGGTGTGACACGAGCGGCCTCGAGCCCCGGAATGAGCAGCGTCGCGTCGCCGTCGCGCGGGACGACGAGCATCGTGAGCCGCTCGAGCGGCATCGCCTGGTATCCGGTGAGGTACGGCAGATCGTGGCCGACCGAGATCAGGGTGACGTCGACGCCCTGATCGGTCATCGCCGCACGCACGCGGTCGAGTCGGTCGAGATAGATGCCCGGGTCGGCGGCGACGGCGCTCATGACCGAATTGTACGGCCGCGCCCGAGCCCCCGCCCAGCGCTCCCCTTCCCACCCGCCCATCGCGACGGCGTCGCAACGGTTCTCGTGAGGACGTCCGGTGGGATACCCACACATCCTCACGAGAACACGTGGTCGAGGGCGCGGTCGGTTGCGGCCACGTAGCCGCCACCGAACTTGATCGCGTGCACGGCGAGGGGCGCGAGCTGATGGAGCGGCACCCGCGTCCGCCAGCCCGATTCCAGCGGGTACTCGAGGTCGTACGCTCCGAAGCAGGCCGTGCCGAACCCACCGAACAAGAGCATCATGGCGAGGTCGAACTCACGGTGACCACCGTGGGCCGCCGGGTCGATGAGCCAGTTCATCGCCGTGCGTTCCCCAGCACGGCGACCGACGATCCGATTGCCCGCCCAGAGGTCACCGTGCAGCCGCGCCGCCGGTTCGTCCGGCACGCCGAGCTCGTCCAGACGGTCGGCGACGCCGACGAGCCGGTCGGCGATCGGGGACGGCAGGCTCGGCGTGTCCCTCCACCGCTGTGCGAGCGGCACGAGCCGGTTCCCGGCAAAGTGCTCTGGCCACGACTCGACGGGTTCGTTCGGGAGTCGGCGACTCCCGGTGGTCCGACGATCCGCACGGCCGAAAAACGGGGCTCCCGAGCGGTGGAGCGCAGCGAGTCCGCGACCGAGGTCCCGTTCGCGTTCGTCAGCGTCGACCGCTCGGCTGCTCGGCACCTCGTCGATCCACTCGAGGACGAGGTGGCCGGGACCGACCGTGACGACGTCAGGCACGGCGACGCCCGGTCTGCCGTCGGCACCGTCAACCACACCCTCCCGCAACCAGGTCAGACCGCTCGCCTCGGTCTCGAAGAAGTCGGGTGGCGGGTCGCGGTGCGTCTTGGCGAACACGACCCGACCCGATGCCAGCTGCATGCGATAACTCTCCGCCACATCGCCGCCGCTCACACGTGCGACCGAGTCAACATGATCGTCGGTGGCCGCACACACCACGTCCTGCAGCTCCCGAACGTCCACCGCCGCATCCTGGCACCGCCGACACGACGCGATCCGTGAACGGCGCCGAAAATCGGTGCCGTTTCGCTCGATCGCGGCACGACCGCCCGTAGGTTCTGCTGCATGGCGACGGCGACGCAGATCGATCTCTATTGGCGACCCGGCTGCGGATTCTGCATGTCGCTCCGGCGCCAGCTCGACAAGCTCGGCATCGAGCGCGTGGAGCACAACATCTGGGACGATCCCGCTGACGCGGCGATCGTCCGTCAGCACGCCAACGGAAACGAGACCGTCCCGACGGTCGTCGTCGGCGGCGTCGGCATGGTCAACCCGTCGGCGCGCGACCTCGCGTCCCATCTCGCCGAGCACGCGCCCCACCTGCTGCCCGACGGCTTCGAGGCACCCACTCCCGGACCGGTCGGCCGCGCCCTCGGGAAGATCTTCCGCTGACACGACGGCACGGGGCCCGCCCCGACGCGCCGCCGATCTCCGTCGGACCACTCCGGGCTGCGGGCGGTCGATCCGTCTGACTCGACGATCTGGTGCGATCGCGGCGATCGGCGGAACAACGCCGGGGCGTCGAGGGTTACCCTCGCGGTATGACGAATCCGCAGCTCGATGGCACCGAGATCCACGACTCGGTGCTCGACCTCATCGGGGAGACTCCGATCGTCCGGCTCAAGCAGGTCAGTCAGGATCGCGGCATCGGCTGCGTGCTCGCGCTGAAGCACGAGGTCCCGAACCCCGGCGGCTCGGCCAAGGACCGGCCTGCGCTCGAGATGATCCTCGCCGCCGAGGCGAGTGGCGAACTCCAACCAGGCGGCACGATCGTCGAACCCACGTCGGGCAACACCGGCGTCGGGCTGGCCATCGTCGCTGCGCAGCGCGGCTACAAGTGCGTCTTCGTCGTGACCACCAAGGTCGGCAAGGAGAAGGTCGACCTCCTGCGCTCGTACGGCGCCGAGGTCGTCGTCTGCGACGTCGCCGTCCCGCCTGAGGATCCCCAGAGCTACTACTCGGTCGCTGCCCGGCTCACGGAGGAGCGCAACGCGTTCCGCCCGAACCAGTATGCCAATCCCCACAACCCGGCCGCGCACGTCAAGACGACCGGGCCCGAGGTGTGGCGCCAGACCGGGGGACGCGTCACCCACTTCGTCGCCGGGGCCGGCACCTGCGGCACTCTGACCGGCACCGGCCGATTCCTGAAGGAACAGAATCCCGACATCAAGCTGATCGCCGCCGATCCCGAGGCCTCGGTGTTCTCGGGCGGCTCCGGCCGGCCGTACCTGGTCGAGGGCGTCGGTGAGGACTTCTTTCCCGCGGCGTACGACGGCGACCTCTGGGACGAGGTCATCCCGATCAGCGACGAGGAGAGCTTTCTCACCGCCCGCTACGTCAGCCAGACCGAGGGCATCCTGATCGGCGGCTCGGGCGGCACCGCCGTTGCCGCTGCGCTGAAGATCGCCGAGACGGCGGGGCCCGACGACATGATCGTCGTGCTCAACCCCGACTCGGGCCGTGGCTACCTGTCGACGGTGTTCAACGACGAGTGGATGGCGAACTTCGGGTTCCTGAAGGAGTGTGACCAGTGCGTCGGTGCGGTGATGGAGAACCGTGACGTCTCGATCGAGAACCTGCTCTACGTCAACCCGCACCAGCCGGTGTCCGACGCGATCGAACTCATGCGTGCGAACGGCATCAGCCAGTTGCCGGTCTGCAAGAACACGCCGCCGTTCGCCGCCGCCGAGGTGTCGGGCTCGATCGACGAACTCGAGTTGATGGAGACCCTCGCCCGCGATCCCGGCCTGATGTCGACCGAGGTCGAGAAGGTGATGGGCCCGAAACTGCCGACGATCGGCGTCGGCCAGAAGGTCGAACTCGCCGTGCAGATGTTGGAGAACGCCCCGGCACTGCTCGTCCTCTCGGGCGGTCGACCGCTGTCGGTCCTGACCCGAACCGATGTGCTCGCCTACTTCACCGCGACACTGGAGCGGAGCGTCTGACATGGGCGACACGGAACAGCAGAGCGAACTGGCCGGTTTCTCGACCCGGGCGATCCACGCTGGGCAGGATCCCGATCCGGCGTCGGGTGCGGTGGTCACCCCGATCTCGCTGTCCACCACCTTCGCCCAGGACGGCGTGGGCAACCACAAGGGCTACGAGTACTCGCGCTCGGGCAACCCGACTCGAACAGCGGTCGAGACCCAGATCGCGGCGCTCGAGCAGGCCCGCCACGGGCTGTCCTTCGCCAGCGGGCTCGCAGCGGAGGACAACATCCTGCGCCTCGTCCCGAAGGGCAAGCGGGTGCTGCTCGGCAACGACGCCTACGGCGGCACGTTCCGGCTGATCGCGAACGTGTGGAGCCCGCAGATGGACTCGCCGTGGTCGGCGGTCGACCTCACGGACCTCGATGGTCTCCGGGCGAACTGGCCCGATGACACGGCGATGATCTGGCTGGAGACTCCCACCAACCCGCTGCTCACGTGCTTCGACATCGAGGCGATCGCGTCGATCGCCCACGAGCGCGGCGCACTGTGCGTCGTGGACAACACCTTCGCCACGCCGTACCTCCAGCAGCCGATCACGCTTGGCGCCGACATCGTGGTCCACTCGGCCACCAAGTACCTCGGCGGCCACAGTGACGTCGTCGGCGGCTTCGTCGCCACCTCGAACGACGATCTCGCCGAGCGAATGGCGTACACCCAGAACGCGGCGGGCGCAGTGCCCGGACCGTTCGACTCGTATCTCGTGCTGCGCGGCGCGAAGACGCTCGCCGTCCGCATGGACCGTCACTGTGAGAACGCCCGAGCCGTCGTCGACATGCTCGTTGGCCACCCCGCCGTCGGTCGCGTCCTGTACCCGCAGCTCCCCGACCATCCCGGCCACGCCGCCGCGGCGAAGCAGATGAAGGACTTCGGCGGCATGGTCTCGTTCACGGTCAAGGCGGGCAAGGACGCGGCCATGCGCGTCGCCGACGCCACCGAGATCTTCACGCTCGCCGAGTCGCTCGGCGCGGTCGAGAGCCTGATCGAGCACCCCGGTGCGATGACCCACGCGTCGGCGGCCGGGAGCCCACTCGAGGTCCCCGACGATCTCGTCCGCCTGTCGGTCGGCATCGAGGACGCTCACGACCTCGTCGAGGACCTTCGTCAGGCACTCGACGTGGGCTGAGATCACGTTCTGGGTCTGACCCCAGGCGCGATGGGAGCGGCTACGCGGCGAGGCGACGCTCGAGTTCGTCGAGGGCCATGTTCCAGCCCATCTCGCCAGGCGAACCCGCCGGGATCCCGGCATGCGTCATGACCATCCGTGTGCCACCGTCGACCGCCGTCAACTCGACGGTGACCTCGGTGACCTCGGGATGCTCGGCCGGCATGCCCATCGACTCGGGCGACAGCACGTCGCCGGCCTCATTCGACATCGATTCGGTGTAGACGAGCCGGCCCGGTGCATCGACGGTCCGGTACTCCCCGACGAACCACATGACCATCTCGCCCTGTGGTGTCTGCATGGTCATCGACAGGTGGCGGCGGCCGCCGACCCGCACGTCCATCTTCGCTACAGCGATCGTGGCGCCCTGGGGTCCGTACCAGGCGGCGAAGTGGTCGGGTTCGGCCCACATCTCCCAGATCGTCTCGACGGGTGCGTCGAAGACGCGCTCGATGCGGACGGCGGGTGTCGTGTCGGTCATGGCTCAGCTGCCTCCGTGTTCGGTATCGGGGTCGTGTTGGGAATCGGGTTCGGTGTCGGGATCGAGCTGCAACGTTCGGACGTGCTCGTCGAGGCGGTCGAAGCGCTCTTCCCACGCCTGGCGGTACTGCTCGGTCCAGTCGGCGACGACGCGCAGGGGTTCGGCGTTCAGCCGACACGGCCGGTACTGCGCACGTCGTCCCCTGGCGATCAGTCCGGCTCCCTCGAGCACACGCAGATGCCGCGAGATCGCCGGCATCGTCATCTCGAACGGTGCTGCGAGTTCACCGACGCTCGCTTCTCCATCGGCCAGCCGAGCGAGGATCGAACGACGGACGGGATGTGCGAGCGCCGAGAAGGTCGCCGTCAGCTGGTCCTCGGCCTCGGTGGTCGTTGCGGTCATCGTCGTCGTTCGCTGTACTTCACACTCTGGTTAATTAACTTGTGAGTACAGTACGGAACGGATCACTCGAGGTCAACCCCGTTGACGTCGATGGAGGAGATGAGCTGCTCAGCCGACGCGGCGCTCGTGGCCGACCCAGAACGGCTCGCGCAGGTCCTTCTTCAGGATCTTGCCGCTCGGATTTCGGGGCAGCAGGTCCACGAAGTCCACCGACGTGGGGCACTTGAACGTGGCGAGCTGAGACTTCGCGAAGGCGATAATGTCGGCGGCCGTGTCGTCGTCGGCCTCGTGATCGGCGGCGACGACGACGATCGCCTTGGCGGTCTCGCCCCACCTCTCGTGGGGGATGCCGACGACGGCGACGTCGGCGATCGCCGGATGCTTCATCAGGACGTTCTCGACCTCGGCCGGGTACACGTTCTCGCCGCCCGAGACGATCATGTCCTTCACCCGGTCGTGGATGTAGAGGTAGCCGTCCTCGTCGAGGTAGCCCGCGTCACCCGACTTGAACCACCCGTCGTCGGTGAGTGCCTTCGCCGTCTCCTCGGGGTTGCGCCAGTAGCCGACCATGTTCTGCGGCGACCGGATCCAGATCTCGCCGACCTCGTTCGGGCCGAGCGGCTCCTCGTCGTCACCGACGATACAAAGTTCCACGCCGGGCCCGGCGACACCGCACGAGCGGAGCCTATGACGGTTCGGGCCGCTCGGGTCGTGGTCGTCGGGCGGCAGGTTGACGATGGCGCCGGTCGTCTCGGTGAGCCCGTACGCCTGCCAGAACTTGCACGGCTTGAACATCTCGACGCAGCGCGCCAGCACGTCCTCCGAGATCGGTGACGCGCCGTAGACGAAGACCTTCAGATTCGAGTAGTCGGCCTCCTCGACACCGGGCACCATCAGCATGAACTGCAGCACCGCCGGCACGAGGAAGGCATGGGTGACCTTCTGCTCGACGAGTGTCGTGACCAGCGCGGCCGGGTCGAGTTCGCGGAAGATGACCGACGTGCAGCCCTCGTACATCCCGGCGGTCGCCCAGCCGCCACCGCCGATGTGGAAGAGCGGCATCGCGATGAGATTGACCGACTCGGGGCTCAGCTCCCAGATGTCCTTGGCGAGCGGAAGCAGGCTGAAGAAGTTGTCGTTCGACAGCATCACGCCCTTCGGGCGCCCGGTCGTGCCCGAGGAGTACAGCTGGAATGCGATGTCGCCGGGTCCGCCGTCGGCACCAGGGTCGTCCGCCGGCGCCCGGTCGATCCACGCGTCGTACGACTCGTGCGTGCCGTGCTCGCCGATGACGACGAACGTCTGCACCTTCGGGAGTTGATCGGCGATGGCATCGAGGATCGGTACGAAGTCGGGCCCGACGACGAGGACCTTGGCGTCGGCGTCGTCGACGATGAACTGCACCTCGGGTGGGGCGAGGCGCCAGTTGACGTCGACGCAGACGGCGTTGAGCAGGCTGGCGCCGAAGAAGACCTCGAAGTGTTCGATCCCGTTCTTGTCGAGGAAGGCCACGCGGTCGCCGTCGCCGACGCCGGACGCCGCCATGGCCTGCGCCGCCTGGCACGACCGCTCGTAGAGCTGTGCCCACGTCATCGACCGCTCGTCCTGGACGAGTGCGGTCCGTTCTGCGCGCTGGCGCCCATGGACGCGGACGATGCCGGCGACGTTGGTGATCTGCTCGCTCATGGACAGCGACGGTAGTCGTCACCACGGTACGGGTCGTCCGGCGAGCGGCGGGTCGGCGACGCCCGACGGGTGCGTGCGATGCGCTGCGGGAACGTGCTGGTCAGCGATCCGGATCACCGCTCCATCCCGGGGAAGCCGCCCGGATCGTCGTACGCTCGTCGTCGTGTCCACGCCACCTCCGCCGCCGCCGTCCGGCCCGCCGGGGTCCGTGCCGCCCCCGCCACCACCGACCACGTCCTCGCCACCGCCGCCACCACCACCGGCACGTCCTGCGGTGGTGCCACCGCCACCACCAGCACCACCACCGGCCGCGCCCGATGCCGTACCGACGACTCCTGCGCCGGAGACGGCTCCTCCTCCGTCGACCCCGGCGCCTCCGGCGGCGAGCATCCCGCCTCCGCCGCCCGCACCTCCTGCCTCGAAACCTGCAGAAGCCGAGGCCGAAACCCGAGCCGAGGCCGAGACCACTGGGTCCGACGACGATCGACCGACCGAGCCAGGTGCCACCGAGCCAGGTGCCATCGAGCCAACTGTCGCCGACGCGGCGCCGACGCTCCCGACGTCGGGTCCGGGCGACGCCGTTGCGGCCACCGACCCCGCCACCGGCCCTGCGACCGTCGTCGCCGGTGACCATGCCGACGACGACGCCGAGATCCCCGCCGTCACCGGATCACGGATCAACAAGCTGCTCGCGCTCGTTGCCGTCGTCGGCGTCGCCGTGGCGATCATGATGACGATCCTCTGGCTCGGCGAGCGAGGCGACGACGGTGGAAGCGACGAGGGAGCGCCGGCTGCGACGCTGAGCGCCGACGCCACCCGCCTCGACGAACAGGATGCGATCAGCGGGGATGCCGCAACCGAACGTGCCGGCGCCGAGGATGCGGCGACGGGCGACTCGGTGTTCAGCGAGTCGGAGTCGAGCGGCGCGGAGGCCGGCGACACGGCGGTGAGCGACGAGGCGGCTGCCGCGATCGACCTCGACACCGATCTCGAAGAGGCGCTCCGCGCCGAGCGCGCCGAACTGGAGCAGGTGCGAGCGGAACTCACCGACGCCCGCGCGACCATCGATGCCGGCGCGGATACCGCCGACCGACTCGTCGCGGTCGAAGCCGAGTCGGCCGAGCTCCAGGCGCAGCTCAACCTCGCCGATGCGACGATCGCCCAGCTCGAGGGCCAGCTGGCGAACGGCGGTGTGCCGGCCGACGCCGTGGACCTCGCCCTCGCCCCGTCGTTCGCACAGTGGATCGGTGAGCTGTTGACGTCGAGCGATGGCGATGTCTCGGCCTCGCCGCTCGACGAGTTCCAGGCGATCTGCATGGGCGGTCAGGTGGTCGGCTCGCTCGGCCTCGACGGTGTCGGTGCCGCGGAGAACACCACTGCCACGACCGGCGACCAGGCTGCGCTGACCGATGCGCTGGGCACGGCCGCCGAGACCTGCGGGATCGACCCCGCGGTCGTGATCGGCTGACCGACCGCTGCTGGCGTCCGCGGAGGTCGTCCGTGATGTCGAGCTGGCCCCGTCAGGTGCCCGTGAGTCGAGCGACGACCGGTGCGAACGGTTCGAGGTTCGTGTCGCTCACCGTGACGTAGCTGATCCCGTACCGCTCGCGCCGCTCGACGATGCGTTCCACGACCTGGTCGACGGTGCCGATCAGACAGTTCGGGTGTTCGACGATGGCGTCGGCCTCGAGCCCGAACATCTGGCCGAACTGCTCGGCGGTCGCGCGTCCCGATGCCTCATCGGGAGTGATCACGGTGAAGTACCCGGCGATCTCGATCTCGGGCAGCTCACGACCGACCGATTCAGCGCCGGCGAGGACCCAGGCGACAATCTCGTCGATGCGTTCGGCGTTGGACGACCGGACACCGGCGGGGCCGAAATTCCCCG
>JBCBDK010000018.1:0-16929 GCA_038529675.1 Actinomycetota bacterium | reverse complement strand
ACGCGCGGCACGGATCGCCGTCGCTGCGCCGGCGCATCGGTCGTGGTGGTGGAGAAGGGTCCGCACGGCCGTGACAAGGTGTGCGGCGACGGCCTCACCCCACGAGCGATCGGCGCACTCCACGACCTCGAGATCGACATGAGCGACGCCCACCGCATCCGTGGGTTGCGGATGATCGCCGGCTCGAAGGTGCGGGAACTCGACTGGCCGGCGACCGATCGCTTCCCCGGCCACGGCGCGGTGTGGCCACGTCGCCGACTCGACAAGGCGCTCATCGACGCAGCCGACGCAGCCGGCGCAGACATCCGCTTCGAGACCGAGGCGATCCCGACCTTCGACGACGACGGTCGCGTCACCGGCATCGAGATCACGAACGGCGCCGGCGCGGGCTCCCGGGTCTCGGCCGGGCTGACCGTCGCCGCTACCGGTGCGCCGGGTCAGGTGTCGCGGATGCTCGGCGCCGACCGGGTCGACGGCGAGACCTTCGGACTCGCGATTCGCACGTACGCCGCAACGCCCCGCCACGCCGACGAACACCTCGAGGCGATGCTGTCGCTGAAAGACGAGCACGGCACGGCGGTACCCGGCTACGGCTGGATGTTCCCCGCCGGCGACGGCACGGTCAACATCGGCGTCGGCGCGTTGTCGACGATGAAGGGGTTCAAGAAGCTCAACCTCAACAAGCTCATCGCGATGTACCGCAACGTCGTCGAGGACGACTGGGACCTCGGCCCGAACCTCGAGCGGCCTCGGGCGTGGCGGCTACCGATGTCCACCCAGAAGCGCCACGGGCCGGGTTGGGTGGCGATCGGCGACGCCGCCGGGCTCGTCAACCCGATGAACGGCGAGGGCATCGACTACGGACTCGAGTCGGGGATGCTGGCTGCGGATCTCTTCCTCGACGACCCGTCGACCGCACCCGCCCGCTACGACGTCGAGGTCGGCGAGCGCTTCGATGCATTCCTCCGGACCGGCCGCCGCTTCTCGTTCCTGATCGGCCACCCGTGGATCCTGAAGACCGGCTTGCGCATGTCGGTCGCCACCGACTCGATCGCCAACATCACGCTGCAGGTGATGGGCAACCTCGTCGACAACACCACACCGGGCGCGGCCGGCAAGGTCATGTGGCTCGCCGACAAGTCGTTGGGTCTCGCCGACCCCGTGCTGCGCAAGACCCGCGCCGCCGCCTGAGCGTCCACCGCGCGACGCCGTTGCAACTGCGAGCGGCCGACGGCTCAGGCGCTCGCCGGAGCGGGCGTTGGGACGAGGCGTTCGCCGTCCTCGGTGAAGAGATGCACCGGACCGCCGACAGCGAGATGCACCGTGTCGCCGCGGTTGGTGTCGCTCTGGCCGTCCTCGCGGACGACGAGCGTGATCTCCTCGCCCTGGTGGTGCACACGCACGTGGAGGAACGTCTCGGACCCGAGCGCCTCGACGACGACGACCTCGCCGACCAACCCCGACGATGCGGGCGCGAAGTGCTCGGGTCGGACACCGACGGCGAACGAGCCGCCGCTGTCGTTGCGAACCGCGGCTGACTCGGCCTCACCCAGCGGCACCTCGAGCGAGCCGATGAAGATGCCGCCGTCGCGACGCTCGACGTCGACGATGTTCATCGCCGGTGACCCGATGAAGCCGGCCACGAACCGATTGACCGGCGCGTTGTACAGGGTTCGGGGCGCATCGACCTGCTGGAGGATCCCGTCCTTCAACACCGCCACGCGGTGCCCCATCGTCATCGCCTCGACCTGGTCGTGCGTGACGTACACCATCGTGGTGCCGAGCCGCGCCTGGAGGTCGGCGAGCTCGGTGCGCGTCTGCACGCGAAGCTTTGCGTCGAGGTTGGAGAGCGGCTCGTCCATCAGGAACACCCGCGGCGACCGAACGATCGCTCTGCCCATGGCGACTCGCTGACGCTGACCGCCCGACAGATTCTTCGGCTTGCGGTCGAGGTACGGCGTGAGGTCGAGGATCCTCGCCGCCTCCTCGACACGCTGCCGGCGATCCTCCTTCGACACGCCCTGCTGCTTGAGCGCGAAGCCCATGTTCTCGGCCACGGTCATGCTCGGGTAGAGCGCGTAGTTCTGGAACACCATGGCGATGTCGCGGTCCTGCGGCGGGGTGAGTGTGACGTCGACGTCGTCGATGAAGATGCTGCCCTCGTCGACGTACTCCAGGCCGGCGAGCATGCGGAGCGCGGTCGACTTGCCGGATCCGGAGGGGCCGACGAGGACGAGCAGCTCACCGTCGGCGATGTCGAGGTCGAGTGCATTCACTGCGGGTTCGTCCGAACCCGGGTAGATGCGACTCGCCTTGGCGTATCGGACTTCAGCCATGGGAGCAGCCTTTCGGAGACGGTGCAGCGGGCGCGACCAAGATGGCGGTCACTTGATCGCCCCCATCGCGAGGCCGCGGATCATGCGCTTCTGCGCGACCCACCCGGCGAGCACGACCGGGATGGTCGCGAGCAATGAGGCCGCCGAGAGCTTGGCGAGGAAGTTGCCTCGGCCGCTCTCCTGCGAGGCGACCCACACCGGGATCGTCGAGCCGTCGACGGGGTTGAGCTGGACGGCGAGGAAGAACTCGTTCCAGGCGAAGATCACGCAGAGCAAGGCGGTCGCAGCGAGCCCGGGCGCCACGATCGGCAGGATCACCGAACGGATCTGCCCGTAGAGGCCGCAGCCGTCCATCTGCGCTGCCTCGACCAGCTCGCGCGGCACCTCGGCGAAGAACGAACGCATCATCCACACCGCGAGCGGCAGGTTCATGCCGGTGTACAGCACGATCAGGACGGTGCGGGTGTTCAGGAGGTCGAGGTCGCGGGCGATGATCCAGAGCGGCATCAGCGCACCGACGATCGGCAGGAACTTGGTCGAGATGAAGAAGAAGAGCACGTCGCGCCACTTCTTGATCGGGCGGATCGCAAGCGAATAGGCGGCCGGGATCGCGAGCAGCATCACGATCGCCGTCGAGACGAGGACGATCGACATCGAGTTGAAGAACGCTTCGCGGAAACTGAGCAGACCGGTCGTCTCCTCGGTCACCTCGGTGAAGCGATCGATCGTCGGCTCGAAGAACAGCTTCGGACTCGAGTTGGCGTCGAGTTCGTCCTTGAAGCCGTTGAGGACGAGCCAGAAGATCGGGAAGAAGAAGAGCAGGCCGATCGCCCAGGTGAGCAGCCCGAGGAAGGCCGACAGCGGGCGGTTCTGTCCGACGACCGGGCCGGTCTTGTCGCTCATGGCGCCTCCCCCTCGAAGAGGTTGGAGAGCACGCGCAGCCCGATGTTGGCGATGATGATCGTGGCGATCACCACGATGATCGAGTAGCTCGAGGCCAGGCCGAACACGTTGCCGCCGCCGGTCGATCGTTGGGCGATGTAGAAGGGCAAGTTCTTCGAGTCGGGTGACCCGCCGGTGATGACCTCGATGTGGTCGTACACCTGCACGAGGTAGATGGCACCGAGCAAGACGCCGAGCTCCATGAACGGTCGGAGCTGCGGCAGGGTGATCTGGCGGAAGACGCCGAACGAGGTGGCGCCGTCGACCTTGGCCGCCTCGAGCACGGAGGTGTCCTGGCCCTGCAGGCCGGCGAGGACGATCAGCATCATGAACGGGCTCCACTGCCACACGAGCACGACGATCACCGACCACAGCGGATACTTCGTGGCGAACTCGACCGGCTCGACGCCGACTCGTTCGAGGAGCCAGTTGAGCACGCCGAAGGTCGCGCTGAACATCTGTGTCTTCCAGATGAAGCCGGCGACCACCGGCATGAGCAGGAAGGGCGTGATCAAGAGCGTGCGGACCACACCCTGACCGAAGAACTTCCGGTCGAGCAGGATCGCCAACCCGGTGCCCACCACCAAGGACAGCAGGACGGCCAGGACCGTCATCTGCACGCTCACCCAGGCGGCGTCTCGGAAGAACCGGTCGTCGGGCAGACTGCCGTAGTTCTCGAGTCCGATGAACTGCCGCGGCTCGGGTGTGTCGAGCCGCCAGTCGGTGAGGCTGTAGAAGAGCGTGAACAGGAACGGCACCTGCGTCACGACGATGGTGAACAGGAGTGCCGGGAGCAGCGGAACCCGCCGCTTCCATCCCTCACGGCGCTGGAGTCGTTTGACCTCAGCCGAGCGGTCGGCCGCTGCACGTGCGGTGGCGTCGTCCGCCACGTCGGTCGTCATGTCGGTCGTCATGTCGTCGCGCCCCCTCTCCTGCACGATGATCAGATCGCTCGTCCCCAGTATGAACCATGATCGGACCCGGCCCGGAGGGAGCCAGGCCAGGTCCGATCATGTCCTCACGGGAGGATCAGGTGCTGACCTCGGAGGCGATGGCCTGGCAGTCGGAGAGCGCGTCGTCCACGCTCATCGACCCGGCGATCGCTGCCGAGAACAGCTCGGTGCAGCGAGTCCCGACGTCCTGGAACTCGGGCACACCGACGTACTGCACGCCGGGCAGACCGGGCCGCGGCGTGGTTCCGGGGTTCTCGATCGGTGCAGCGAGCATGGCGTCGATGGTCCGCTCTGCGAACAGACCGGCAGCTTCCTGGTAGTTCGGGTTGTCGTAGGTCGACTGACGGGTGCCCGGAGGAACCGCAGCCCAGCCACCGGGCAGCTCGTTCGCAGCGAGTTCGATGTAGCCCGGGCCGGTGGCCCAGCTGATGAACTCCCATGCGGCGTCCTGGTCCGTGGTGCTCGCCGGGATGGCGAAGGTCCACGCCCACAGCCAACCGGAGTTGTCGGTGACGTTGACCGGCGCCAGGGCGAAGTCGTTCAACCCCTTGACCGGGCTGTCCTCGGCCTCGAGGATCGAGGCGGCCACGGTGGCGTCGTACCACATGGCGACCTTGCCCTCCTGGTAGAGCGACAGGCACTCGGTGAAGCTCGAGTTGGCTGCGTCGTCCTCACCAGCGTCGTTGACGAGATCGACGTAGAAGTTCAGCGCCTCGGCGAACTCCGGCTGGTCGACCTGCGCCGCACCGATGGAGCCGTCGTCGTTGGCTGCCCACCACGTGCCACCGAAGGTGTTGAGCACGGTGGTGAACGCAGCGCCGAGGTCACCCCAGCCGGGCTTGCCGCGGAGGCAGATCCCAGCCATCTCGTCGCTGTCGATCTGACGAGCGATGTCGGCGACCTCCTGCCACGTCGGGGCGGCGGGCATCGTGATGCCGTTCTCCTCCATGACGTCGGCGCGGTACATGAGGAACGACGACTCGGCGTAGAACGGCGAGGCGTAGAGCTCACCGTCCACCGAGAGGCCACCGCGCACAGCGGGGATGAGGTCGTCGATGTCGTACTCCGGCGTCGAGGCGGCGAGGTCGTTCAAGCCGACCAGCCAGCCGTTGGCGCCGAACTGCGGCGTCTCGTACATGCCGATCTGGACCACGTCGAACTGGTCGCCGCCGGCGCCGACGTCGCGCGTCGTGATCTCGCGGAGCTCCTGCTCCGGGAGCACCGTGAAGTTCACCTCGATGCCGCTGTCGGGCGTGAAGTGCTCGGGTACCAGCGACGCGATGTCGTCGATGATCGGGTTCCCGACGATGGCGACGTTGATCGAGCGGTCGCCGGCCGGTTCGTCGGCGGGCTCGTCGGCCGGTGCATCGGCGGGCTCGTCGGCCGGCGTCTCCGCCGGCTCGTCGGCCGGTTCGGCGTCGTCGTCGTCGCTCCCGCAGGCACCGGCGATCAAGGCGAACGCCATGAGCGATGCGGGAACGGCCCGACGGACCGTGGTTGTTCGTGTGCGAATCATTCGCTCCCCCTTCTCAGGTCTGAGGCGGTTTGCCCCTCCATCTGGTTCTAGTTGGTTTCATGTGGCTACGCAAGTCCGAACGGCGAGATTTCCCACGCCGAGTCACGGTGGACAGTTGTGTTCATGTTGTTTTAGGGTGGCAGTCGTGCCCGGCCCACCGAACTCGATCGCCGTATCCCGCGACTCGCTCACCGCGCTCGCCGAGCAGGCCGACACCCCGGCATACGACCGTGACGCACTTCGGCGAAGCATCATCCACATCGGCGTCGGCGGCTTCCACCGAGCCCATCTCGCCACCTACATCGACGACCTTGCACGGCAGGGCGAGACCGACTGGGCGATCGTCGGCAGCGGCGTCCTCGACGGTGACCGCCGGATGGCCGAGGTGCTGACGGCGCAGGACCACCTCTACACGCTCATCTCGCGGAGCGCCGCCAGCGCTGACCTCACCGTGATCGGCAGCATCGTCGACTACGTCCTCGCCGTCGACGAGCCCGATGCGCTGATCGAGCGGATCGCAGACCCCGACGTGCAGATCGTGTCGCTCACGATCACCGAGGGCGGCTATCCGGTCGACGACGAGTCGGGCGTGTTCGTCCCGGAGCGCTCGCCGACCGGCGGGCCGTTCGATCTCCTCGTGCGGGGTCTCGACGCGCGACGGCGCGGCAGCGGTCGACCGCTGACGGTGATGAGCTGCGACAACGTGATGGAGAACGGTCATATCGCTCGGACGGCGACGAACGGTCAGGCAGCTCGGATCTCGCAGGACCTGGTCGCGTGGATCGAGGGCCACGTCAGCTTCCCGAGCAGCATGGTCGACCGCATCACGCCGGCGACCACCCCGGCCGATGTGGAGTGGCTCGAGCGCACGCGTGGTGTCCGCGACGCCTGGCCGGTCGTCGCTGAGCCGTTCCGCCAGTGGGTCGTCGAAGATCGATTCGCCGGCGATCGCCTCCCCCTCGAACGACTCGACGTCATCGTCACCGACGACATCGCACCGTACGAGCTGACCAAGCTACGCCTGCTCAACGCCGGCCACAGCTGCCTCGCCTACCTCGCAGCACTCGAGGGCCACGAACGCGTCGACGAGGCGATGGCCGACCCCGACCTCGCCCCGTTCGTCGAACGGCTGCTGCGCGCCGAAGCCGCCCCCACGCTCCCGATCGCCACCGGCATCGACATCGACGAGTACATCAGCCAGCTCCTGGCACGCTTCGCGAACCCCGGCGTGGGCGACCAGATCGCTCGGTTGTGCCTCGACGGCAGCGCGAAGTTCCCGAAGTTCCTCCTGCCGACCATCCGGTCCCGCATGCAGGTCGAGGGGCCCGTCGATCACGCCGCGCTGGCGCTCGCCGGATGGTGCGAATACCTCCGGACCGCGCCATCCCCGGCGCCGGACCCACTCCTGGACGAGGCCTGCGACCACGCCAGACGCTCTGCGGACGACCCGGTCACGTTCCTGTCCTTCGATGCCGTGTTCGACAACACGCTCGGGCCGGACTCGCCGTTCGCGACACCGTTCGTCGACGCCCTCCTGTCGATACGAACCCGAGGGGTACAGTCCAGTCTTCGCCGCATCGCCCACGAGACCCAGGAATGACCACCAACGACTCGACCACCTCGCCGACGCCGTCTGCGCTCTTCCAGTCGCAGCGTCAGCAGGAGATCGCCGCACTGGCGATCGAGAACGGTCGGGTCGAGGTCGCGGATCTGGCGAATCGCTTCAACGTGACGACCGAGACGATCCGGCGCGATCTCTCCGAGTTGCAGACCCGCCGGCTCGTGCGTCGCGTGCACGGCGGCGCGACGCGCTGGGAGGCCGGCGGATTCGAGCCGCTCCTGTCCGTCCGCAAGGACCAGCGCGACGCGGAGAAGCGTCGGATCGGGAGCGCGGCGATCGCCGAGCTTCCCGACACCGGTGCGGTGATCATCGACTCGGGCAGCACCGCCGGGCGCTTCGTCGAACAGATGCCGGTCGACACGCAGCTCCGGTTCGTCACCAACTCGCTCCTCATCGCACAGTCGCTGGCCGAGCGGACCGATGCCGACGTGATCGTGATCGGTGGCAAGGTCCGCAAGAACACGTTCGCGATGGTGGACAGCCAGGCCATCGAGGCCGTCGAACCCCTTCGGGTCGACTCGGTGTTCATGGGCGCCGATGCGGCATCGGCCGCAAACGGCCTGATGACGCCGTACCGCGAGGAAGCTGCATGGAAGCGGGCGATCATCCGCGCCGCGCGCCGCGTCGTCGTCCTGCTCGATCACTCGAAGTTCGACCAGGAGAACTTCGTGCGGTTCGCCGAGTGGTCCGACGTCGACGTCCTCATCACGAACCGCGAGACGGACCGCGATCAGCTGGCCGCCATCGAGGCCGGCGGCACGACCGTCGTCGTGGCGTGACCGCGTCGACGATCACCATCCCGCCGCCACGATCGGCCGCTCACCACCTCGAACGAGTGGCCGTGGACATCGCCGGCGCGGCTGCCGACCTCGTGCGCGGCTCGGTCGGTGCCGGGTCGATCCGCGGCACCAAGTCCACCGAAACCGACGTGGTGACACACACCGACATCGAGTCCGAACGCCTGATCCGCCACGAGATCCTCGAGCGGTGCCCCGGCTCGAGCGTGCTCGGCGAGGAACTCGACGACGATGCCGGCAGCAACTCGGTCTCGTGGATCGTCGATCCGATCGACGGCACGGTGAACTTCCTCTACGACCTCCCGGTCGTGGCGGTCAGCATCGCGGCGAGCATCGCCGGCCGCGTGGTCGCCGGTGCGGTGGCCGACGTGTTGAGGAACGAGGTGTTCTCCGCAGCCGTCGGCACCGGCGCCCGCCGTGACGGCGCGCCGATCGCCGCGGACGGCGACGCCGAACTCGGTCGGGCGCTCGTCGGGACCGGCTTCTCCTACGACGCCGCTCGGAGGTCGGAGCAGTCGGCGATCCTCGATCGCGTCCTCCCGGCTGCCCGCGACATCCGGTGCATGGGGTCGGCAGCCCTGAACCTGTGTTGGGTCGCGTGCGGTCGCCTGGATGCGTACTACGAACACGACACCAAGCCGTACGACTACGCGGCCGGTGCCGTGATCGCCCGGGAAGCAGGCGCCGTCGTCGAGCTCCCCGACGACAACGGTGACGGCCTGACGGTCGCTGCGCCGAGCACGAGCTTCGACGAGGTTCGCCGCCTCGTCACCGGGTGAGCCTCCAGAACGAACACACGGAGTCGATGACGATGCACGAACAGACCGACAGGACGGATGCACGATCATGACCGGTTCGCCTGACGCACATCAGACGGCGCGCGCATCGTCAGCCGACCTCGACGGGCGGGTGGCCCTGGTGACCGGCGCAGCCGGCGACATCGGCCGCGCCGTCGCCGTTCGGTCGGCGCAGGCGGGCTGCCGCGTCGTGCTGGCCGACCTCGCCGGAACCAGCGACGGGCTCGACGCGACCGCTGCGGCCTGTCGCGATGCCGGCGGCGGCCCGGAGCCGATCACGACGACGTTCGACGTGACCGACGAGGCCGGCGTCGAGGCCGCGATCGCCGACCTGGCCGACCAGGCCGTCGTTGCCGACCTCGTGTTCAACAACGCCGGCTACCAGGGTGCGTTCGCCAACACGGTCGACTACGGCCTCGACGACTTCCGTCGCGTCCAGGAGATCAACGTCGTCGGTGCGTTCATCGTGCTGCGAGCCTGCGCTCGCCGACTCGTGGAACGGCAGCTGCCCGGATCGATCGTCAACACCGCGTCCATGGCGTTCGGTGGGGCCCCGAACATGGTCGCCTACTCGGCGTCGAAGGCCGCCGTGATCGGCATGACCAAGGCGGCAGCGAAGGACCTCGCGCCACATCGCGTCCGGGTCAACTCGTTGTCGCCGGCGTTCATCGGGCCCGGCGTCATGTGGGACCGCCAGGTGGAGCTGCAGGCATCGGCACCGAGTCAGTACTACGCCAACGATCCTGCGTTGGTGGCGGAGCAGATGATCGGCCAGGTCCCGCTGCGACGGTACGGCAGCCTCGACGAGGTCGCCGACGCCGCACTGTTCCTGCTCTCGGACGCGTCGTCGTACATCACCGCGTTCAACCTCGAGGTCGCCGGCGGCGCCGGCTGACGACAGGGTCCGACACCCTCCGCCCGCTCGGTCACTGCGAGCGGCGCTCGGTCAGCCGGTCAGCCCGCCAGCCAGACTCGGCGAAGATCGGCGGTGGCCGAGTCCGTGCCCTCTGCGAGCCGCGAGGCCGCGTTCAGTCGGGTCCACGCCGTGGTCAACTCGGGGTCCAGGTCGAGTGTGGGCCCGACCGCTGCATCGAAGGTGGCTGCGACACGCTCGATCAGCCCTGCGGGGGCGCCGGGGAGGTGGGCGAGGTCGGTCGCCCCCGTCGGACACACGAGCAGCCGCGATCGCGTCACGTCGGCGGTCGGGTGACCGACGGCTGCGTCGAACCAGTCGAGGACGACGGGGCCCTCGTCGGCGAGCAGCACGTTGCCCGGGTGGAGGTCGCCGTGGAGGACCGACCCACCAGCGGGCATCGTGTCGAGCAGCGCGAGTGCGGCGATGCGGTCGTCGTCGTCCAACTCCGTGGCTGCATCGAGCTTCGAGCGCATCCGATCGGTCAGCGACGGGAGCCCGTCGGGCAGGTCAGCCGTGTGGATCGCACGCTGCAGGCCGACCAGTTCACCGACGAGTGACTCGACGTCGCCGGGCCGGTCGAGCATGCGCTGCCACATCGACGGCCCGAGCAGCAGTCGGAAGACGATGCCGGGCCGGCCGTCGATGTCGACCAGGCCGAGGACCTCGGGAGTGGGCACGCCGATCCCGCGTGCCACCTCGGTGTAGTCGGCCTCGTGACGGGCCCAGTCGGGCGGCGTGGACGGCTTCAACAGCTTCACCGCTGCATCGCTGCCGTACCGGTAGACCTCCGACGTCCGCCCGTCGGCGATCAACTCGCCGACCACATCCCGTGTCACGCTCCAGCCCGGCCCGGGCGGCGGGGGTTCGGACAGGACGCGGACATGGTCCGATCGTAGGCCGACGGCGGCGGCGGCCAGGCCGTGCTCGCGCCGGTCCGGCCATCCGCGATGGTGTGACACCCCGCTGCGCATGATGGACCCATGTTGATCATCGTCATGATCCTCGCGATCGTGTTGGCCATCGGCACGGCTGCGGCAGGGTTCCTGTTCGCCACCCGTCAGGCCGAGCGGGCCGCTGCCGCCCGGGCCGACGAGCGGGTCGCAGAGCAGGGCGCCGCCACCGAGTCGCTGCAGCTCGCGGTCGATGCCGCGGTCGAGCGCGCCGTCACCCAGGCACGCGAGCAGGCCGTGGTCGAGCGTGACGCCGCAGTCGCCGCAGCGCTCGAGCAGACGGCGGTCATGCAGCGCGAGCAGCTCGGCGCCACCCTCGCCCAGCAACGCGAGCAACTGGCGGCCACGATGCGCCAGCAGCACGAACGGTTGTCCACGACCAGCACCCAGGTCAAGGAGCAGACATCGGCCGAGCTGGGCGCGAAGAAGGACGTCATCGACGCCCGGCTCGACCAGGTCCACACCGAGATGCGCGGCGAGCTCACCAAATTGGCGGCGATGGTCAACCAACTCGGGGAGGCGAGCGCACAGAAGTTCGGTGAGGTCTCATCGCGGCTCGAAGCGCACATGGAGGTCACCAACAACCTGTCGGCCTCGACGCAGTCGCTGCGCGCCGCACTCGCGAATCCCCAGGCGCGCGGGCAGTGGGGTGAGCGGATGGCCGAAGACGTGCTGCGGCTCGCCGGCTTCGTCGAGAACGTCAACTACAAGAAGCAGACCCAGCTCGAAGGGGCGACCGGGCGACCCGACTACACGTTCCGCCTCCCCAAGGGCCAGCAGCTCTTCATGGACGTCAAGTTCCCGATGGCCGCGTACCTGCGCTACCTCGAGGCGGGCACCGACGCCGAACGAGACACCCACCTCAAAGCGTTCCTGCGCGACGTCCGGCTGCGGGTGAAGGAGCTGGCCAAGCGCGAGTACGCATCGAGCACGTCGGCCACCAGCGTCGACAACGTGCTGCTGTTCATCCCGAACGAGCAGCTCACCGGATTCATCCACGAGCACGATCCCGCACTGATCGACGATGCGATGCGCCAGCAGATCGTGATGTGCTCGCCGCTCACGCTGTTCGCGTTCCTCGGCGTGATCCGCCAGGCCCACGACAACTTCATGGTCGAACAGACCAGCGACGAGATCCTGCAGCTGATCGGCAAGTTCGGCCAGCAGTGGACGAAGTACGCCGAACAGATCGAGAGGATCAAGCGGCGGTTCCACGGCGTCGAGAAGGACTTCGAGGCGCTGACGACGACGCGCCGCAAGGCGCTCGAACGCCCGCTCCGCGACCTCGAGGCGATCCGTCAGCGCCGCGACCTCCCCGTCGACGGCGAGCTGTTCGCGCTCGAGGCCGATGCCGATGCGGGCGACGACGAAGAGACACCCCCCGGCGGCAACGTCCGCCACCTCGGTGCCTGAGCACCCGCGCACGACACCGTCACGCACGGTCCAGACTGTGGAGCATCGGCGGCCGATGGCCGTCCGCCCGGAGACCGCATGAGCCAACCCGCCTTCGAGTTCGACGACGAACCTCTTGACGATCCCGCCGACCCGACGTTCACCGTCGCCGAGCTGGCCGACGCGATCAACGATCGGCTGCGAGGCGGCTTCGGCGACGGCGTGTGGGTGCGCGGCGAGATCGACGGGTTGTCCAACCGCGGACCGCACACCTACTTCTCCCTGGTGGAGGACGCCGACAACGGCCGTGCCGTCATCCAGGTCCAACTCTTCGCTCCGGCCAAGAAGCGGCTCACTCCGCTGCTGAAGAAGCACCGACTCGACCTGCGCGACGGCATGAAGGTCCGGATCCGCGGCCACCTCGACTTCTGGGCCCAGGGCGGCCGACTCGGACTGAAGATGTTCGACCTCGACCCGCGCTACACGCTCGGCGAGCTCGCGCAGTCGCGCGACGAGGTGCTGCGCCGGCTCGTGGCGAGCGGCCTGATCGATCGCAACCGACGCACGTCGCTCTCACCGGTGCCGCTGCGCGTCGGCGTGGCCACCAGCATCGACTCGGCGGCGTGGGCCGACTTCGCAGGCGAACTCGAGTCGAGCGGCTTCGGATTCCAGCTCACCGTCGCCGACACGAGGGTGCAGGGAGACGGCGCCGACCGGATGGTCGCCGGCGCGATCGGCACGCTCGCACGCGGCGCACGGGTCGGGTTGCTCGACGTCATCGTCGTCATTCGCGGTGGCGGCGCACGCAACGAGCTCGCCGTTTTCGACAGCGAGGTCATCGCTCGCACCATCGCCGACGTGCCGGTCCCCGTCTTCACCGGCCTCGGCCACGAGATCGACCGCTCGATCGCCGACGAGGCCGCGCACACCGCGTGGAAAACGCCCACCGCCGTGGCCGGCGCGCTGGTCGATCGGGTCGGCGGGTACGTCGCCGCCGCCGAAATGGCGTGGCAGGCGATCGAGCGAGCCGGCGACGTGCGACTCGACCGTGCAGGGCAGCGGCTGACCGAGGTCGCGCACCGGATCGCCGCCCGCACCGAGGCAGCGGTCGACCGAGCCGACGAACGACTCGCGATGCGCGCGACCGTGCTGACGTCGGTCGCTCCCGCAGTGCTCGAGCGCGGGGCCGACTGGCTCGATCGAGCCGCCGAACGGGTCGTCGAACGGTCCGCCACCGCGGCCGATCGCGCCGGCGACCGACTCGATGTGCTCGCCGCGCGGGTCGGAGCCGTCGACCCGACGGTCCAGCTCGCCCGCGGGTGGAGCATCACCCGCGGCGCCGACGGCTCGATCGTCCGATCGATCCACGGCCTCACCCCCGGCACCTCGCTGACGACACACCTGGCCGACGGCACCGCGATGAGCACCGTCACCGACGTCCGCTCGATCCACGACGATCCCGAGACCGGCGAGCCGACGGCCCAGAGCACGACCGAACCCGACCCCCCGCTCGACCCGACGCCCCAGGGCACGACCGAACCCGACCCCCCGCTCGACCCGACGCCTACGGAGAACGAACCGACATGACCGACACCCATACCGCCGACAGCGACGACGAACTCGGCTACGCCGACGCCGTGTCCGAGCTCGATCAGATCCTGCGCGAGCTCGAGGGTTCTGACGTCGACGTCGATCGTCTCGCCGATCGCGTCGCCCGCGCCGCGGAACTCATCACGCTGTGTCGCGAGCGCATCGCGCACGCCCAGGTCGAGATCCGCCGTGTCACGACCGACCTCAACGCCGCCGCTGACGACGCCTGACGTCGGGTCGGCTCAGTCGGCGAGCGCCGGTCGTGGGCAGCCGCCGACGAGATCGGCAACGATCTCGGCGGCAGCGATCGTCGTCCGGTCGTGGAGGTACGGACCCACGATCTGCACGCCGATCGGCAGGCCGTCGGCCGACATGCCCACCGGCACCACGGTGGCCGGTATGTACGCGAGCCCGGCCGGCGCGATCCAGCGGAAGAGGTCGACGTAGTCCTTCGTCTCGCTGTCGATCATGACGGTCCGCTCCCACTGCGGCGAGTGGTCGTGGGCGATCGCCGGACGCGGGTGGACCGGCAGCAGCATCACGTCGTACGACTCGAAGAAGGTGTCCCACCGGGCTCGCATCTGCAGACGCCGCTCGTGCTCGGTCAACCAGTCGCGGTGACGAGCAGCCGTGGCCCGCTTGACCGCACCGAGCTGGGTGTCGCTCGTGTCCTGGGCGAGGTACTCGATCTGGTCCTTCGGGTGACCACCGGCGAGCGCGGCGAAGAGGAGCCGGGAGAACACCGACCACGCCTTGTCGAGGGTGAAGTCGGGTCGTACCTCGGTGTCGACGCGACCGCCTGCTGCCTCGATCGCTCCGACGAGATCCCCGAGCACGCGTGACGTGTCCGCGTCGACCGGGCAGGCGTCGTCGTCGAGCCAGGCGGCGATGCGGAGCTCGCCGAGCGTCGTCGCTCGGGCGCGAGGGAGGTCGAGCCGCCATGCCGGCCGGTCCCACCGGTCCGGCCCCGCCATCACGTCGAGTCCCACCTGGAGGTCGGCGGCGGAGCGAGCCATGGGCCCGGCCACGGCGAGGTCGGCCTGGGAGAGCGTGCCCGGTGGGCCGGGGATCTGGCCGTGAGCGGGGACGATCCCGAACGACGGTTTGTGGCCCATCACCCCCGAGCAGTGAGCGGGCACTCGAATCGACCCGCCGATGTCGCTGCCGAGTTCGAGGGGTGTGAACCCCATCGCGAGCGCGGCGGCCGACCCGCCCGACGAACCGCCCGGCGTGCGCTCGACGTCGTGCGGGTTGTTCGTCGTGCCGTACACGTCGTTGTACGACTGGATGTCACCGGCGTAGATCGGCAGGTTGGTCTTGGCGAATGGCACCGCACCGGCCTCGCGCAGTCGGGCCACCGGCTCGGCGTCCACGGTCGGCACGTGATCGGCGAGTTCTGGTGCACCGGATGTGGTGATGCAGCCCTCGGTCTGGAACGAGTCCTTGATCGTCATCGGGACGCCGTGCAGCGGACCGAGGTCCTCACCGCGCGCGACCGCCTCGTCAGCGGCAGCGGCAGCGGCCTGCGCTCGATCGAGGTCCCACTGCACCACCGCGTTGATCGAGCCGTCGAGCCGCCCGATCCGGTCGACCAGATGGTCGAGCACCTCTCGGCTCGACACCTCGGCTGCGGCGATCGCCGACGCGGTCTCGGTGGCCGACCAGAAGGCGATGTCCGGGTCTCGTTCGTTCCCCATCGGGTCATCGTCGCGCGTCGCTGCGAGAAGAAATCCTGGCGGAGCGCGAACCGATCCGGTTCGACCGGCGTATCGACCACCGAGACCGACCGGAGCATGACGATGAACGACACCGACACCACGAACACCACGAGCACCGTGACGACGGAGACCGACGTCGACAGCGAGCGCGGTCCCGCAGCCCCTGCGTCCGGACGCTGGGCGGGCCAGCCCGGGCGCCGCGCCATCCTCGTCGCCGCGACGATCGGCGGGGCGGTGTCGCTGTCCGCCGGCGTCTACGGCCGTCTGCACGACCCGACGAACGACACCATCACCACGTTCGGGTTCCCGACGCTCATCTCGATGAAGGCGTGGCTCGCGACCGGCGCCGCAGTGCTCGTCCTCGCTCAGGTCGCGACGGCCATGTGGATGTGGGGCAGGCTGCCCCGTGTCAGCCGACCGGCGCCGGCCTGGGCGGTCCACGGCCACCGTTGGCTCGGTACGGTCGCGTTCCTCCTGACGCTGCCGGTCGCCTACCACTGCCTCTGGTCGTTCGGGTTCCAGGACTCGAGCGCCCGGGTCATCGCCCACGGCCTGCTCGGCTGCGCCTTCTACGGCGTGTTCACCACGAAGATGCTGCTCCTTCGATCCGAGCGGATCCCGGCGCAGACGCTCCCGGTCGTCGGCGGTCTCCTCGCCGTGATCCTCGTCGCCATCTGGTGGACGTCGTCGTGGTGGTACTTCACGACGATCGGCTTCCCCGGCGTCTGACCCGCTGCGACGCCGCCGCCGCTCCCCCAACCGCCCCCGTGATCCGCACGTCGCCCAGCGACGCGACCCCGTGGGCACCGCCGTGCCCGAGCACGGCCGCCCGCACGAACCGACTCCACCACCGAAACCGCACCACGAGAGGTACCGAACATGGCACTCAAGACCACACCGACCATCGCCATCTGCCTGGCCGCCGGCATCGCCGCCGGCGTCGGCCTGGCCCGCGGCGGCGATGCCGCACCGGCACCGGCCGCAGCGCCGGCCGCAGGCGCAGACGTCGCCGTCGTCGCGGAGGCTCCGACCCCGGCACCCGCCGACGGCGACGTGTACGGCACACCGGCACAGGACGGCACACCCGCCGCGCCGGCGACGCCGGCACCAGCGGCGGCGGAGCCCGTGGCGATCACGATCGCGGACTTCGCGTTCGGCGGTGCGACCAACGTCGCCGCCGGTGGGTCGATCGCCGTGACGAACGTCGACAGCGCGCCACACACTCTCACGTTCGACGACGGCTCGGTCAACACCGGGAACCTCAGCCAGGGCGACACCGTGCTGCTGACCGCACCCACCGCACCGGGCACCTACTCGTTCTTCTGTGCGATCCACCCGTCGATGACGGGCTCGATCGTCGTCGGCTGATCGAACACCGGCCACCCGTCCCGATCACACGTC
>JBCBDK010000017.1:0-16957 GCA_038529675.1 Actinomycetota bacterium | reverse complement strand
GTCTGACACACGTGGGGATGGTGTCTGACACACGTGGGGATGGTCACTGACCGGCGTGGAGCTCGGCGTTCAGCTCGCCCCACGACCGAGTCCGGGGGCGGGCGATGACCTGGCCGGTCTGGCCGTCGCGGATGAACATCACACCGTTGATGCCCGACAGCTCGCGACCCTTCTGCACGCCGTCGGGAGTCAGCACCGGCGTCGACGCGGTGACGTACAGCCCGGCCTCGACCACGCAGTCGTCGCCGAGGCTGATGCCGATACCCGAGTTGGCGCCGAGCAGGCAGCGCTCACCGATCGAGATCGTCTCGGTGCCGCCGCCCGAGAGCGTGCCCATGATCGAGGCGCCACCGCCGATGTCCGAGCCGTCGCCGACCACGATGCCCGCCGAGATCCGGCCCTCGACCATCGACACGCCGAGCGTGCCCGCATTGAAGTTGCAGAACCCTTCGTGCATGACCGTCGTGCCCTCGGCGAGGTGTGCACCGAGCCGCACGCGATCGGCGTCGGCGATGCGCACGCCCGACGGGATGACGTAGTCGGTCATGCGAGGGAACTTGTCGAGCCCGTGCACGCTGAGCACACCTCCGTTGCGCTTGACCGCGAAGCGGACGTCGTCGAGGGCGTGGATCGCAACCGGGCCGAGGTTGGTCCAGGCGACGTTGTTCAACGCGCCGAACGTGCCGTCCATGTTGATCGAACGCGGCGCAGCGAGTCGGTGCGACAGCAGGTGCAGGCGGAGGTAAGCGTCCTCCGGTGATGCCGGCGCCTCGTCGACGTCGATCGAGATCCGCACCGGGCGGATCGTGACGTTGCGCACCTCGTCGTGGGTGTCGCGCATCCCGAGCGTGCCCTCGACCTCGTCGAGCACCGCCGAGTCCGACCCCCACTCACCCCAACCGAGCCAGCGGTACCAGGTGTCCAGCGTGGATCCGTTCGAGTCGACGGTCGCGAGACCCGCTCCGTATGAGATTCGTGCCATGGAGAACTTCCTTGTCGGGCGTATCAACTGGTGTCTGACACCAGTTGACATGTCAGGGGGCTTCGGGACGGAGGGTGGGGAAGAGGACGACTTCCTTGATCGAGTCGACCCCGGCGAGCAGCATCGCCAACCGGTCGATGCCGATGCCGAGCCCGCCGGTCGGTGGCATGCCGTACTCGAGCGCCCGGAGGTAGTCCTCGTCGACGCTGCCGGCCTCGCTGTCGCCCGCCTCCTTGGCGGCCTGCTCCTCCTCGAACCGGGCGCGCTGCTCGACCGGGTCGTTCAGCTCGGAGTACCCGTTGGCGAGTTCGCGACCGTCGACGAACAACTCGAACCGCTCGGTCAGGAACGGGTCGTGTCGGTCGACGCGGGCGAGCGGTGAGATCTCGACCGGGTGCCCGGTGACGAACGTCGGGCGAACGACGCCGTCCTCGGCGACGGCCTCGAAGATCGCCTCGATCACGCGCCCCGAGCCCCAGTGCTCGTCGTAGGCGGCGCCGTGCTCGTCCGCGACCCGCCTGGCGTCGGCGAGCGGCATCGACGGATGCAGTGCTGCGCCGGCACCCTCCGACGCGAAGTCGATCATCCGCTTCCGCGGCCACGGATCGGCGAGGTCGACCGCCTCGCCGCGGATCTCGACGATCGTCGTGCCGAGTGCGTCACGGGCCGCCGTGGTGACGAGTTCCTCGGTGATGTCCATCATGTCGGTCCAGTCGCCGAACGCCTGGTACAGCTCCATCATCGTGAACTCGGGGTTGTGGCGGGTCGAGATGCCTTCGTTGCGGAACGTCCGGGCGATCTCGTACACCCGCTCCATCCCGCCGACGATCAGCCGCTTCAGGTACAGCTCCACAGCGATCCGCAGATACAGGTCCATGTCGAGCGTGTTGTGATGCGTGACGAACGGGCGGGCGTGGGCGCCACCGACCTCCGGATGCAGCACCGGCGTCTCGACCTCGACGTAGCCGTGCACGGCCAGCGTCTGACGGATCGAGGCGACGGTCTCGTGTCGGATCTCGAAGTGGCGGCGCGCCTCGTCGTTGATGATCAGGTCGGCGTAGCGCTGTCGGAAGCGGGTGTCGGTGTCGGTGAGACCGTGCCACTTGTCGGGCATCGGCCGGATCGCCTTCGCGAGCAACCGCACGCCGGCTTCACCGACCGGCTTGACCGACAGCTCGCCCTTGCGCGTGGTCATCACCGTGCCCGACACGCCGACCCAGTCGCCGAGATCGAGCGCCTTCGCCCCGGCGAACGCATCGTCGCCGAGTTCCGCCTTGGAGACGAACAGCTGCACCTCGCCCGAGCGGTCGCGGATCGTCGCGAACACGAGCTTGCCGGAGTCCCGCTTCAGCATGATCCGCCCGGCGATCGTCACGGCATCGTCGGTCTCGATCCCAGGCTCGAGTTCGCCCCACCCTGAGCGGAGTTCGGCGAGGGTGTGCGAGCGGTCGAATCGGTAGGGGTACGGCTCGTCGCCGGACTCGCGCAAGGCAGCGACCCGACCGAGCCGCCGCGCCTTCTCCGCCTCGAGCCCGCTGCCGACGTGTTCGCCGTCGTCCGCACTGTTCCCGTCGGGGCGTGTGCCGTCGGTGGGAGTGCCGTCGGCGGAGGTGGGGGTCGGCTCGCTCACGGTTCGATGACGGTAGCCAACCGCACGCCCGCTGGAAACGTGGGTTGCCGGAGCACAGCCGACACACGTCCGTAACATGTTCGGGATGTCTCGTCGCCTCCTCGGTCGATCTCTCGCCGCCGTGATCGTCGTGGCCGTCGGTGCGACCACCGCCGTCGCCGTGGACGGACCCGGCGAGCTGGTCGGCCCGGCAACCGCGACCGAGCCGGCGGAGCGGGCCCTCCCCGAGGTGACCGACGTCGTCACCGTCCACGACTCCGGACCGCTCGACGCCGAGACCCGGTACCGGGCGATCAACGCCGCCGATGCCGCAGACGCGACGTGGAGCGTCGTGCAGACGGTGTCGTCCGCGATGACGCAGATCCGTCGGGGCGACCAGATCGTGCAGGCGGCGCCGTCGTCGTTCTCGTTCCCGATGTCGACCACGTTCCTGGCCGACGACGCGATCTCGACGCTGATGGGGGCGCAGGTCCTCGACGGGCTGAGCGATCAGACGCTCGTCATGAGCGCGCGAACGGCAGGGCTGCGCGGCGCGCAGTCGGGCGACATCGTCACGCTCCGCCACGTCGCCGGCGGCACGCGCGACTTCCGCATCACCCAGATCGTCGACGATGCGATCACCGGCGGCACCGAGCTGTTGATGCTCCCGTCTGCTGCGGCCCGCCTCGGCGTCGCTCGCGAGAGCCGCGTGATCATGTGGGGCTTCGCCGACCGTGACGCGATCATGCAGGCGCTCACCGCCGCCGGGGTGACGGCGTCACCCGGTGTCGGGCCCGGCGCGATCTTCGACCCGCCCGGATCGCCGAAGCCGATCCGTCTGCGGCGCAGCTGGGACCCGCGCGACCCCGACGGCACGCTCGGCATGGCGCAGACGAAGGAACTGCTCGGTGAGTTCGCCTACCGGGTGAACGGCGACGGTTCGGTCAGCATCGACAGCGCGTGGATCAATGCCAGCCTGCCCGTCAGCGAGTTCGGGTTCATCCAGAAGCGCAACTATGCGACCGGGATCCGGGCCGCCTGCCACAACGGCATCCACGAACCACTGGCTGCCGCCCTCGCCGAGATCGCCGCCCGCGGTCTGGCCGGCACGATCGACGTCGGCGACGCCAACCTCGCCGGCGGCTGCTACAACCCGCGCTTCAACCGGCTCGCCCCGAACTCGAACGTCGGGTTCCTGTCGCGCCACACCTGGGCGATGGCGATCGACACCAACACTCGCTCGGCGTGCCAGGGCTGCAACCCGCCGAGCTTCGCCACCCGATCGGGCGGCTGCGACACGGTGAGGATCTTCCGCAAGTACGGCTTCTCGTGGGGCGGCGCGTACACCACGCCCGACGGGATGCACTTCGAGTACGTCGGCGAGGACCGCAGCCAGATCCCGTACCCGTCGCGTTGGTGCGCCAACCAACCGAGCGGCGGGGCGCTCACCGCCGAGTTCGAGGGCGACCCGTCCCTCGACCCGTCGCTCGAGTGGAGTGAGCGGTCGGTGATGTTCGCCGACGCCGGCCTGATCGACGGCCACAGCCACGACTGATCCGGTGCGCAGCGGGCGGATCCTGCGCACGGTCGCCCACCGGCTCGTAGCCTGGCGGACGTGAGCGTTCGATTCGTCATCATCGGTGGAGGTCCGGCGGGCAACGTGGCCGCCACCCACGCGGCCCGACTCGGAGCCCACGTCACCGTGGTCGAGCGTGACGTCATCGGTGGTGCCGCGCACCTGTGGGACTGCATCCCGTCCAAGTCGATGATCGCCACGGGCGGCGCGATGAGCTTCATGCGACGCTCCGAGGGCATGGGCCTCGAGCAGGAGAATCCGCACGTCGACACCGATGCGCTCACGAGCCGCATCGGCAGCATCAGTTCGACGATGCGCGACAACACCCGCCAGCTCCTCGACAGCCAGCACGTCCGGATGATGCGAGGCGTCGGTCGATTCACCGGTCCGAACACCCTGCAGGTCGACGGTGCCGACGGCGTCGAGACCGTCGAGTTCGACGCAGCGCTCGTGTCGACCGGCTCGCGGCCGCGTATCCCCGCGTGGTGTGAGCCCGACGGGGAACGGATCCTCACCACCCGCGACTGCTATCCGCCCAAGGAGTTCCCCGAGAGCGTCACGGTCGTCGGCTCCGGCGTGACCGGCGTGGAGTTCGTCCACATGTTCTCGTCGTTCGGCTCCGATGTCACCCTCGTCGTCAGCCGCCAGCAGGTACTGCCGGGCAAGGACCCCGAGGTGGCAGCGGTGCTCGAGCAGGAGTTCATGAACCGGGGTGTGAAGCTCGTCATGGGCGCCAGGGCCGAAGCGATCGAGCGGGTGTCGGACGAGTCGGGCGACGGCGTGATCGTCCGCTGTGACGACGGCCGGCAGATCCGATCGAGCCATGCGGTCCTCGCGATCGGATCGGTGCCGAACACCGACGGCATCGGGCTCGCCGAAGCCGGTGTCCACGTCAACGACTGGGGCTACGTCGACATCAACCATCACTGCGTCACGAACGTGCCGCACATCTACGCGGCCGGCGACATCTCCGGCAAGCTGCCGCTGTCGTCGGTGGCGTCGGTCCAGGGCCGCAAGGTGGCCGAACACGTGATGGGGTTGCACACCCGCAGTCACCGCCACCTCGACTACGACAAGGCGGCGTCGGCCATCTTCACCGAACCGGAGATCGCCGACGTCGGCCTCGCCGAGGCCGAGGCGTTCTCGTCGGGTCGCAAGATCCGGGTCACCAAGGTGCCGTTCTCTGCGACGGCGAAGGCGATGATCAACGCCGACACGCGCGGGTTCGTGAAGATCATCTCCGACCCGGCGACCGGCGTGATCCTCGGCGGCTCGATCGTCGGCCGTCACGCCGCCGAGTTGATCTCGGTCCTCGCGGTCGCCGTGACCGCCGGGCTCACCGTGACCGACCTGATGGAGTCGATCCTCGTCCATCCGGCGTTGAGCGAAGCCCTCGCCGAGGCGGCCGAGTAGATCGACGTCAGCCACACCCCCGAAATCTGCGCGTTCGTGCCCGCTCACCGGGTCGGAACGAGCGGATTTCGAGTGGGTGTGGTGGGTGGGATCAGCCGGGGAGGACGAGTCGGGAGATGCGTCCACTGCTGAACCACAGTGGGCCGTCCACACCGGTCTGCAGTTGACCGCGGCCGAAGTCGGTCGTCGAGCCGACGGTCACGGCCCGCCCGTCGCCAACTCGGATCAGGATGTCGTCGACGAGGACGAGCAGGTCGTCGCCGTCGATCGTGAGGCCGACGCGGTCGGCGATGTCCGGTGTGGAGCCGTCGATCTGCAGGTCGAGCGGATCGTCATCGAGCTGCAGTTGGATCGCGATCGGCTTGTCCGGAGCCTCGTCCGGCGCCCGACCGAACACGCGCGTCGTGGTGATCGGCCCACCGACGTCGTCGTCGAGTCCGTCGATCCGGTGGATCTCGCCGTTCTCGAGGAGCGCGACCACCACGGAACGGCCGTCGCCGGTGACGGTCGCGATGTCGGCATCGAACGTGGTCAGCGATCGCGCACGGCCCTCCGCGTCCAACTCGTGGAGCCCGGCCCCGGCGGCGATCACGGCTCGGTCACCCATCGGCACGATGCCGGTGAGCCGACCGCCCGGCAGCACGACGCCGGGAGCGTCGCCGGAGCGCACCGCATCCGGGTCGTCGCCGACCGAGACCAGGCCGACGAGCAGCTCGGCTTCGGCGTCGTCGGCCTCCGGGGGTGCGTCGGCGACGATCATTACGAGGTCGCCGCCGAGGTCGAACGGTCCGAACTCGACGAGTTCGGTGCTGGCGGGCACGGCGCCTCGATCGTTGCGGACGCCGTCGAGCACCTCGATCAGCTTGTAGCCCGTGCCGCGCCCGCTGAAGTACGAGAAGCGCAGCGGGTCGAGCGGACCCTCACCAGGCGCATATGCGGACGACGGGACGTCGACGATCGGCTCCAGCGAGAGCGTCGGGAGCGGCTCGAGCGGAACACAGGACTCCGGATGCGCGGACGGGAGCGGTGCGGCCAGGTCGTCGAGGTCGTCGACGACGAACAGCGTGCCGCCGAGCGAGAGATGGATCCGGCCGCCGATGACGGTCGCTCCGATCGGGTTCTCGTCGCCGACACGGTCGAGTGAGACGTGCTCGGGTGCCAGCAACTCGTCTTGCGTGCCGTCGGCGGCGATTCGCACCAGCCGCCGGGTGTCGCGACCGTCGGTGACCATGGCGATGGCGACGCCGTCGACGACCGGTCCGGCGGCGATGATCGCGCCGAAACTCGACCGGGCGTCGCGCAGCACGTCGCACGCCGGGTCGACCTCGACGAACGCATCGAACGGTGATGCGTCGTCCGGCGTCAGTCGGAGTCCGGAATCGGCACGGCGTGCGACGTCGAGCGACACCTCGAACACGGCGAGGTCAGGTGGCTCGTCGGTGGCCGCGACGACCCGTTCGGCCAGCGGGACGATCGGGGTCGGGGCACCGCCGGCCAGCTCGACGACCTCCACCCACCAGGCCCCGTCCTCGACCGTGAGGGCGGCGAGCTCCAGTGGGCTCGACAACTGCACGGGTTGCTCCTCGACGCCGAGCGTGAACATCTCCAGGTTCTGACCGTCGACGACGACGAGATCGTCGAAGACGTGCAGCTCGGCAGCGAATCCGGCATCGAACGGCGACGCGAGGTGCGGTCGTCCGTCGATGATCTCGTAGAACGCGCCGTTCTGATCGCTGATCAACGCGACGTCGGTGTGCCCGAGGAGCTGCCAGCCCGGCGCGACCGTCCCGTGGCTCACTCCGAGCTCGACCGTGACGCGGTTCCGCCCGGAGTGGTCCGTCTCGAGCAGCACATCGCTCGTCGGGCGCTCGGTGTCGCCGATGACGACACCGCCCGCGACCGCGATCGAAGCGGCGACCGGCATGGCGGCTGCGACGAGCAGTGGGCCGCGACCGGTGGAGAACGATGCGGGAACGATCGCAGGCACGGCCGCCGCCGCTGCGATGACGGCTAACCCGATCGCACTGATCACGGTGACTCCGACCACCACGTCGCCACCGAATCGTCCGACGGTGTCGCCGTCGAGGAGCACTGCGACGCTGCGGGATCCGACGACGATGCCGACGCTCGCAGCAGCGACCGACGCGCTCGCGGCGGCAGGCGAGCTCGACGGGGTGAGCCGGGCGCACGCGATCACCACGGTGCCGACGGTGGCGGCTGCGAGGAGCGGCGTCGTCCACGACGCCATCAGGTCGATCCCGCGATCGACGCTCACGACGTCGCCCGCGCCCGACGACGGCACCACTTGTCGCCGCCACGGTGCGATCACAAGGGCGACAGCACACGACGCGGCGAACACCGAGAACAGTGTCCCCACGCGCCGCTCGGCCCCGGGCAGGATCGCCGGGTCGTCCGGAGCGGGTGCGCCGCGTCGCAGCCGGATGCCGGCGACGATGACGGCGACGCAACCGACCGCCGAGAAGAATGGAGCCACGGGCACGACCGGCGGGCCGTCGAGTGCGAGTGCCGCAGGGTGCGACGCCAATCCGGCGACGCCGACGCCGATCTGCCAGCCGGCCAGATGCGACTCCTCCGCCCGATCGAGCGCTCGTAGCGCCAGCGCCGCCACGAACACGGTCGACACGCCGACGGCCAGGAGCGGGCCCGACCCCGGCGCCTCGAGCAGGGTTCGGTGTCCGACCGTGCCGGTGGCGAACTCACCGACGGGCATGAGGAGCCCGGCGATCAGCGCTGCGCTCCCTCCGAGCGTGACCGCGAGCCACTCCGCTCGCCGCCGATCGATCACCACCGATCGCGGTCCCGGTCGGGCGGGGCTCCCGAGTGCGACGGCGAACGCGACGAGGACGAACAAGGCACCGACACCCGGACCGAAGGCGGTCTCCTCCGCCTTGGCCATCGACGAGATCACCACTCGGGCGATCCACGGGGGAGCGGCCGAGTCGGCCCAGAGCCGCACGGCCCACGTCGCCACGACGAGGAGGCTGATCCCGGTCGGGACCAGGACGACGACCTTCGCCCGTCCGTCCGGCGTGTGCCGTCCGAAGGGTCGCAGGAGGTGGATCAGCACGGCGACGATCGCGATGATCCACGTCGTCCTGGAGACACGGTCGATCGCGAGGGCGCCGAAATAGTGGTCGCCGACCCCGGACGACGTGACGACGGCGAGCACCGCGGTGATCGCGATGACGACCGAGGCGGGTTCGATCGTGCGCCGAACGCCGGGCACGCGCTGACCCCGCTCGCTGACCATTGCGTTCGAAACTACTTGGCGAGACGAACGTCCGGCCAGCGGCCGGCACCACGCGTCGCCGGTCGTTCGGCGGGTCAGCCAGGATCGATGACGAGCAGGACGTCACCGCCGCCGACGGTGTCGCCGGCCGCGCACTTGATCTCCTTGACCGTGCCGGCCACGTCGGCGTTGATCTGGTTCTCCATCTTCATGGCCTCGAGCACCACGACGGCATCGCCTGCGGCGACGGCCTGGCCTTCCTCGACCTGGATCTTGACGATCGTGCCCTGCATCGGGGCCTCGATCGACCCGGACCCGGCCCCGCCGCCGGCCCCGCCGCCGGACGAACGCTTCTCACGCTTCTTGGCCGGGGCCGCGCCTGCGGCGACCAACGGTTGATCGGGCACCCACATCGTCACGTCGAAGCGTTTGCCGTTGACCTCGACGGTCGTTGAACGCTTGACCAGGTCCGGGTCGTCGTCGTGCTCCTTGGCAGGTGCCTCGGACGCCTCGGCCTTGCCGCCGACGCCCGTCAGGTCGAGTGATTCTTCGACCCACTTGGTCGAGTGCGTGATCGCGGCGAAGTCGGGGTGCCTGAGGATCGCCAGGTCGGCGGGGATCGTGGTCGCCACGCCTTCGACGACGAGTTCCTCGAGTGCACAGATCGTGCGGGAGATGGCGACCTCTCGATCGCGGCCCCACACGACGAGTTTGCCGACGAGGTTGTCGTAGAACTGGCTGATCTCGTCGCCGGAGAGGTACCCGGTGTCGAATCGGATGCCGAAGCCGTCGGGCGGCACGAGCTTCGAGATCGGCCCGGGGGAGGGGAGGAACTTGCCCTCGGCGACGTCTTCGGCGTTGATGCGGATTTCGATCGAGTGGCCGCGGCGACGCTTGTCGACCTGCTTCTGGCTCATCGGCAGTTCCTCGCCGGCGGCGACCCGGATCTGCCACTCGACGAGGTCGAGGTCGGTGATCATCTCCGACACCGGATGCTCGACCTGGAGTCGTGTGTTCATCTCGAGGAAGAAGAACTCGCCGTCCTGGTAGATGAACTCGACCGTGCCGGCGCCGAAGTAGCCGACGGCCTTGGCGGCCTTGACCGCGGCCTCGCCCATCGCCTCCTCCACGCCGTCGGGCAGGCCGGGCGCCGGCGCTTCCTCGACCAGCTTCTGGTGTCGGCGCTGCGCCGAGCAGTCACGAGACGAGATCCAGACGCAGTTGCCATGCTTGTCGCCGACGAGCTGGATCTCGATGTGCCGCGGCCAGGTGAGATACCGCTCGACATACACCTCGTCGCGGCCGAAGAAGCTGAGCGCCTCACGCTGCGCCGATGCGTACGCTTCGGGGACGTCGTCGGCGCCGTGGACGACCTTCATACCGCGGCCGCCACCGCCGTACGCCGCCTTGATCACGACGGGCCAGCCGTTCTCGTTGCCGAACGCCACGATCTCGTCGGGTCCCTGCGCGAATTCCGTGGTGCCGGGCACGACCGGAGCGCCGCCTCGGATGGCGGCTTGGCGGCTCGAGACCTTGTCGGACATCTCGTCCATCGCCTCGGGCGGCGGGCCGATGAACTCGACGCCGAGCGCGGTGACCGCGCGAGCGAAGTCGGCGTTCTCGCTGAAGAAGCCGTAGCCCGGATGGACTGCGTCGGCTCCCGACGTACGGATCACCTCGAGCAGCTTGTCGGAGTTGATGTAGCTCTCCGCAGCGGTCTGGCCACCGAGTGCGTACGCCTCGTCGGCGAGGCGGACGTGGAGCGCGTCTCGATCGAACTCCGAGTAGACGGCGACCGTCTGGATCCCCATCTCCCGGGCCGCACGGATGACTCGGACGGCGATCTCTCCACGATTGGCGATCAGGATCTTCTTGAGCACGGCGCACAATGTAGAACCGATGGGCACCGATGATGGTATCCACGACGAGATGGACGAGGTGTCACGCGCGGCGGCCGGCTGGACCGTGCAGCACGTCCGGGCGACCGGGAGCACGAACGCCGACCTGCTCGAACTCCTCGATCGTGGCGAGGCGGTCGACCGGATCGTCCTTCGGACGGACCACCAGGACGCCGGTCGAGGTCGGCTCGACCGCGTGTGGGAGGCGCCGCCCGGCGCCAACCTGCTGACGTCGATCGCCTTCCTGCAGCCGCCGGAGCGCCCGCACGCGCTGACCCAGGCGGTCGGCCTCGCTGCGGTCCGCGCGGTCGACGACATACTCGACGCCCGGTCGAGCCGCTCGTCGGCCGCTGCGCTCAAATGGCCGAACGACGTGCTCCTCGGCGGCCGAAAGCTCGCCGGTGTGCTCGCGCAGCGGCATGCGTCCGGCGCGGTGGTCGTCGGGATCGGGCTGAACGTCGGGTGGGCCCCACCGGATGCCGCGAGTCTCGCCGACGTGGTCACCGGCCCGCCGCCTCCCGCCGACGTGCTCGATCTCCTGCTCGCCCGACTCGGCGACCTCGTCGGACCTCCCGGCGATGGGTCCGATTGCAGTGATGGCAACGACGGAAGCGATTCCCTGACGTCGGCGGTTCGGGAGCGTCTGGCGACGATCGGGTCGGTCGTGCGGATCTCGCTCCCGGGCGACCGGACCGTCACCGGCACGGCGATCGATCTCGACGGCGACGGACGGCTCGTGGTCGATGTCGACGGCGCCGGCGTGACGCACTTCGACGTCGGCGACGTCGTCCACGTCCGACCGCACTGACCGACGCCACCGGGACGGGCGACCTCGGCGTGCGTGTCCGGGTGCCGTCGACACGCCGCCCGGCCGCCGTATCGTCGTGCCGATGCAGACCTTCGAGTCGCCGGCTCCCCCGGTCGACCGTCGTTCGCCGGCCCGGCGTGGTGTTCGGTCGTCGGCCCCGCTCGGCGTCCTCTTTGCGCTGGTCGTCGCCGTCGTCGGATCGGTCGGGCTGATCTCGGCCGCCGATCGCCAGGTCGGCGACGTGACCCGCATCGAGAACCTCGACGAGGTACTCGTCGCCGTCGACGGTCCGGCGGTGAACTACCTGCTGATCGGCTCGGACTCGCGTGCGGGTGCCGACCCGAGCTCGGTCGACTTCGACAACATCGGCGGCGAGGCGGATGTGTCGGGTCGCCGCAGCGACACGATCATGGTGCTCCGTCAGGAGGAGGACGGCCAGGGTGCTGCGCTGCTGAGCTTTCCTCGCGACCTGTGGCTCACCCACGCGGACACCGGCAACCAGCAGCGCATCAACGCCACGTACAACCGCGGCGCCGACGTACTCGCAGCGACCATCACGCAGAACTACGGGATTCCGATCAACCACGTCGTCGACGTGGACTTCTTCGGCTTCAAGGAGCTCGTCGACGCGATCGGCGGGACCACGCTCTGCTTCGACTTCGCCACCCGTGACACCAACAGCGGTCTCGATCAGCAGCCGGGCTGCAACGTGCTCGACGGTACGCAGGCGCTCGCGTACGCCCGGGCTCGCAACTACGAGGAGTTCCGTGACGGCGACTGGCGCAAGGACCCGACCGCGGACATCGGCCGCGTCCAGCGCCAGCAGCGGTTCATCTCCGAGACGGTGAACCAGACGCTCGACAAGTTGCAGTCCGATCCGTTCCTCGCGTCGGAACTGATCGACGCGACCACCGACTCGCTCGCGCTCGACCCGAACCTGAATCCGTTGAGCGCTGCGGGGACGCTGCGAAAGGCGTTCGGATCCGGCTTCACGACGTACCAGCTCCCGGTCGACGGCGCGACGATCAACGGGAACTCGGTTCTGCTGCTGCGCGAGGCGGAGGCGCAACCGATCCTGGACTACTTCCGAGGCGTCGGGCCGTTGCCCCCGGTGCCGGTCGAGAGCTGACGGTGCGGACGATCGTCACCGGTGCCGCCGGACAACTCGGCCGCGATGTCGTCGACGAGTGGTTCGCTGCCGATCGCGACGTGTTCGGTCTCGATCGAGCCGGCCTCGACCTCGCGGTCGACGATCCGCACCCGGTGCTCAGCGACCTCGCACCCGACGTGGTCATCAACTGCGCTGCGTACACGGCCGTCGACGCCGCCGAGGGTGATCCCGACGCGGCCTTCGCGACGAACGAACGCGGGGTCGAGCGCCTGGCCGAGGCGTGCCGAGCCGTCGGCGCGCACCTCGTCCACGTCTCGACGGACTACGTCTTCGACGGCACGCTCGACCGGCCCTACGTCGAGACCGATCCGACGAACCCGCAGTCGGTGTACGGCCGCTCGAAGCTGTCCGGCGAGCGGGTGGCGGCCGACGTGCTCGGCGACGACGTCACGATCGTCCGGACATCGTGGGTGTGCGGCGAACACGGCGGGAACATGGTGAAGCTCATCCTGCGACTCGCCGCCGACCCCGACCAACCGCTCGCGTTCGTCGACGACCAGGTCGGTCACCCGACCTTCACCGCCGACCTCGCGGTTGCGTTGCGTCGGATCGCCGACGAACGTCCCGGCGGTGTGTTCCACGTGACCAATCGTCGAGCGGTCAGCTGGTACGGCTTCGTTCGCGAGATCCTGGGTGCCGGCGGCTACGACCCGGAACGGGTTCGTCCGATCACGACCGCCGAGCTCGATCCGCCGCGGCCGGCGCCACGCCCGGCGAACAGCGTGCTCGCGAACGCACGTTGGGATGCCGCCGGGTGGTCGCCGACGCGGGACTTCGCGGCGCCGCTCGGCGAACTCGTCGCGGTGCTCGGCTGAGCCTCGCGAGCACGACTCAGGAGCACCCGAGTCAGAACAGGTCGGGCTGCTCGGCGAGCGGTGGTGCGGCGGCATCCTTGTCGGACAGCGTGGGTCCGTCGATGCCGATCGAGCTCCAGTCGGGCCAGTCGATGCCGAGCGCGGGATCGTCCCACCGGATGGCTCGCTCGCACTCGGGGGCGTAGCGGTCGCTCACCTTGTAGGCGACGTGGACGTCGGGCGCGAGCGTGCAGAACGCGTGGGCGAATCCTGCGGGGACGAAGAGTTGGTTGCCGAGGTCGGCGGTCAACTCGACGGCGCAGTGCTCCCCGAACGTCGGTGACGATCGCCGGATGTCGACGACGACGTCGAGCACGCGTCCGCGCAGGACGCGCACGAGCTTGGCCTGGGCGTGCGGCTCGAGCTGGTAGTGGAGTCCGCGGATCGTGCCGGGGATGGCAGAGAACGACTCGTTGTCCTGCACGAACTCGGTCGCGATGCCGATCTCGGCCAGCGCTCCCGGCTTGAAGACCTCGCTGAACCAGCCGCGATCGTCGCCGAAGCGGCGGGGCGTCAGCTCGACCACGTCGTCGAGCGACGTCGGTTGCAGCTTCACGAGTTGCGCTCCAGGCCGCGCCGAACGGTCGCCTGGCGCTCGCGCAGCGGCCCCCACCACGACTCGTTGTCGAGGTACCACTGCACGGTGTCGCGCAGCCCGTCCTCGAACGTGTGGGCCGGGGTCCAGTCGAGCTCGCGTTCGATCTTGGTCTGGTCGATCGCATACCGCTGGTCGTGGCCCGGTCGGTCGGCGACGAACTCGATCAGCGAGTCGCGTGAGGCGCCCGAGTCGAGCGGGTCGGCGAGTTCGTCGACGAGGCCGCAGATCGCCCGGACGACCTCGATGTTCGTGCGCTCCGAGCGGCCGCCGATGTTGTAGGTCTCGCCCGGTTCGCCTCGCTCGACGACCGCCACCAGCGCGGCGGCATGGTCCTCGACGTGCAGCCAGTCGCGGATCTGCTGGCCGTTGCCGTACACCGGCAGCGTCTCGCCGTGGAGCGCACGAATCGTGACGAGCGGGATCAGCTTCTCGGGAAAGTGGAACGGGCCGTAGTTGTTCGAGCAGTTGGTGACGAGCACCGGCAGGCCGAAGGTCTCACCCCACGCTCGGACGAGATGGTCGGCACTCGCCTTCGACGCCGAGTACGGCGAACGTGGGTCGTACGGCGTGGTCTCGGAGAAGGCCGGATCGTCGGGGCCGAGCGAACCGAAGACCTCGTCGGTCGAGATGTGGTGGAAGCGGTGCACCTCGGCCGCACGGGCGGCCTGAAGGAGGTTGAACGTGCCCATCACGTTGGTCTCGACGAACGCGCGTGGGCCGTCGATCGAGCGGTCGACGTGTGACTCGGCGGCGAGGTGCATCACGGCGTCGGGCGCGTGCTCGCGGAACGTGGCGTCGACCGCGTCGGCGTCACGCATGTCGAGCTGCACGAACGTGTGTCGCGGATCGTCGGCGACCATGGCGGTGGAGCCGTCGGTGGCCGCGTACGTCATGGCGTCGACGTTGACGACCTCGTGATCGGTGCGCTGGATCAGGTGCCGGACCACGGCGGAGCCGATGAAGCCCTTGCCCCCGGTGACCAGGATTTTTCTGGTCGTCATCGCGGATCTCCTTCGACGAGGCCGAGCAGGTACTGGCCGTAGCTGTTCTTGCCCATCGCATCGCCGGCCTGCCTGACGCGCTCGTCGTCGATCCAGCCGTGCTCCCAGGCGATCTCCTCGAGGCATGCGATCTGGCTGTGCTGGCGATGCTGGATGACCCGCACGAACTCCGATGCCTCGACCATCGAGTCGAAGGTGCCGGTGTCGAGCCAGGCGTAGCCGCGGTTGAGCTGTTCGACCGTGAGGTCACCCCGCCGGAGGTAGTGATCGATCACCGAGGTGATCTCGAGTTCGCCCCGCGCCGACGGGGTGACCGAGCGGGCGGCGTCGACGACGTCGTGATCGAAGAAGTAGAGGCCGGTGACGGCCCAGTTCGAACGGGGAGCGTCGGGTTTCTCGACGATGGAGAGCGGGCGGCCCGAGTCGTCGAGCTCGACGATGCCGTACCGCTGCGGGTCGCGCACGTGGTAGCCGAACACGGTTGCTCCCGACTCGCGAGCCGCCGCCTTCTCCACGATCGACGACAGCCCTGCGCCGTAGAACAGGTTGTCGCCGAGGACGAGCGCTGCACCGTCGCCGTCGAGGAAGTGCTCGCCGATGAGGAACGCCTGGGCGAGCCCGTCGGGCGACGGCTGGATCTCGTAGGAGATCGAGATACCCCACTGCGAGCCGTCGCCGAGCAGCCGCTCGAACGCGGCCCGGTCCTCGGGGGTGGTGATGATCAGCACCTCCCGGATGCCGGCCAGCAGGAGCACGGACAGCGGGTAGTAGATCATCGGCTTGTCGTAGACCGGCAGCAGCTGCTTCGACGTCCCGAGGGTGACCGGATGCAGCCGGGAACCGGTGCCACCGGCGAGGATGATGCCCTTCACGGGCTCGCACGCTAGCGAGTGAGGTCAGGATCGACGGGCCAGCCGCGCCGGCACGTCGGCGTCGTCGTGGCCGGCGTCCGGGATGGTCCGGTTCGTCGCCTGGGTCGGTCGGTCCCCCTTGCACCGCCGTGCGGACGTGCGACCGGTGAGGGCGACGTCCGCCTCAGACGAGGTCGAGTTGACGGACCGTTCGTTGGATCGCTTCGCGCACGTCGTCGTTCGATGGCTCTCGGCCGATCGTGTCGGCACGGGGTGGCGAGTCACCGGGCGGATCGCCACCAGCCGTGTCGCTCGCTGCCCGGGCGTGCCGAGGCGCTGCCATCTGCGAGGGCGGCCTGCTCACCTCGGTGGCGCCGTCGGGGCGGTGGATCGTGAACTCGTGCCCGTTGCCCGTGATCGTCCGCCCGGGCAGGTGAGACACGGCGTGATGGTGGTGGCAGAGCAGCGCACAGGTGTCTTCTGCGGTGCGTCCTCCGTCGAGCCATTCGATGACGTGGTGTGCATCGCACCATGTCGCCCGGACCGTGCACCCCGGTCAGCGGCAGTGCTGGTCGCGGGCGACACGGGCGAGGAACAGGTTGTCCGACACGAGCCGGCTCTCGTGGCCGAAGTCGAGAATCGACGAGCCGGGGCCGGTGACGACACGGTGGATCCCGGCGTCGCAGCACATCGGTCGGATCGTCGCCGCGTCGAGTGGGTGACCGGCGTGGGCACGCCCGCCGTGTGTTGCCCGCTCGGCGACCGTCTTGAACGGCACCGTCGCGAGCACCTTCGCGTTCGAACGCCCGCCCGTGATCTCACCCTTCGACGCCGCCTTCGCCAGCAGCGTCACGGCGTCGGCGCAGCGTTGCTCGCGGCTGTGCTCGCTGCCGTCGAAGGCGGACTCGGAGATGACCGCATCGAGCGTCGGCCGGACTGCAGTGAC
>JBCBDK010000016.1:13086-17192 GCA_038529675.1 Actinomycetota bacterium | reverse complement strand
CGTCGGACTGCACGAGGCTCACGCCGTAGAAGAAGCCCTCGATGTGGCCGTTGCGGATCGTGACCTCGTCGTGGTTGCGGATGTCGATCCCGTAGCCCGCGACGTTCGTGCTCGCGGCTGTCCCCCTGAGGTAGTGGCCGCCGAGGTCGATCGTGATGTCGTCGGCGCCGACCACGAGTCCGTGGAGCGGGCAGTCGACCAGATCGGCGCCGAGTGTGATGTCGGTCGTGATGACCGCACCGCACTCCGCCGTCTGACTCGGTTGTGCGAGCAGCCAGTCCAACGCTGCGTGCGTGAGGTCGCGACCTGCGGACGTGAACTCGGCGCCGAAGGACGAGAAGAAGCCGACGCGACCGGCCGGCGCCGTCGAGCCGGCGACCATGTCACCGGTCTCGAACGCGAAGATCGTCGACCGAGCCGAACTGCCTCCGGTGTTGGCGACCGCGGTCCCCGCACCGGCGGGGACTCCATAGCCGAGCCGCGCAGGGGACGTGAAGACGCCGACCGAGCCGGAGTAGCCGGCCGCCAACGGGTGGGTCGCGTCGGTGATACGGATCGACGTTCGATTCGCGAGCTCGCCGTTCCGGCCGACGACGGTCATCGACATCTCGTCGAACAGGTACGACTCCGAGACGAGGATCGGGACCGCTGCGTCGGCGAGTCGGTCGCCGAACAGGTCGGGTCGCACCGACGAGGCGATGACGACGACGTCGTACGACTCCGCCGTCGCCCGGTCGACGTCGTCGGCCGCGATCGGTACCACGCAGTCGAGTGTCGGATCGTGGCCCTCGACCGCGTCGAAGAGGGATCGGTCACCGCCCGGCGGCGGCGACGACCCGGCGACGAAGAGCACCGTGTCGGTGCACGCCGGGTCGAGTGCGGCGGCAGGCGTCGCGGTGTGAACCGCAGCGACCGTCGCGACGAGCAGACCCAAGCTCGCCAGAAACCGGCCAGCGCGCGTCATTCGTGAGTCCATGGTCCATCCCTCCCATGTCGCGGACGACGTGTTGGTCGCCCCGTCCACCTTCGACCGTGATCACATCGCCGACGATGGCGACAGGGCCGTTCGACCCTTCGTGAGAACGGTGCGCGATGCGCCGCTCAGCCGTTCGGCGCGAACAGCTCGATCAGCGCATCGACCCCGGGGCTCGGCGGGCCCTCGGGCCACGTGACGTAGTAGCCACGGCCGGAGCGGACCGACGGGCCGACGACGACGAGCGCGCCACCGGCCAGGAGGTCGTCGACGAGCGGGCGCCATCCGAGCGCCACGCCGCGGCCGGCGAGTGCTTGTTGGAGGACGAGTGGATAGTTGTTCCACATCACGCGCCCCTGTTGGCGTTGGAGGTGGATCTCGAAGCGGGCGAGCCATTCGGCCCAGGTCATCCAGGGGCTGTCGCCGTCGTTCATGTGAATGAACGGCACCTCGTGGACGTCGGCGGCCGTGCTCGTGTCGTCGAGGCCGTGCGCTGCCGCGAACGCGGCCGACGCGACCGGAACCACGGTCTCCTCGAACAGTCGGTGCGACGAGCAACCCGGCCAGACTCCATCGCCGATCCGGACCGCCGAATCGATCGAGTCCGATCCGAGCTCGGCGTCTCGCTCGAACAGCTGCAGCCGGACCTCGAGGTCGCCGAGCGCCTCGTGAAGTTCATCGATCCGCGGCATCAGCCACTGCTGCGCGATGCCGGGATGCGCGGCGAGGACGAACGTGGATGACGTCGCCTCGAGGTCGGCCAGCCCCGACTCGATCAGGTCGAGGCCGGCGCCGATCCGATCGGCGAGGCGTCGCCCGTCGTCGGTCAACGTCGCCCGGTTGGCACCCCGTTCGAACAGCGACGTGCCGAGCGTCCGTTCGAGCCCGACGACGTGGCGCGTCACGGCCGGCTGGGTGATCCCGAGCTCGCGCGCCGCCGACGAGAACCCGCCGGTCCGCGCGGCGGACTCGAACACGAGCAGCCGTTGGAGCCGATCAACACGATGGAGGCGGGGGCGGACCACGGCGCGACCGTAGCTCGCCGGTGCCAGCATCACCATAACGTCGCGGCATACCCTGCCCATCCCGACGGGGGCTGTCGCGCCTCGCGCCATGTCATCAGACTGTCGTGCATGACGATGACCGAGCATCGGGCGGTGTCGATCGGGGCGAAGGATCAGCGCGGGGCGAGCCGGCGTCGCGTGTCGGTTCGCAATGGTGGCATCCGGTTCGAGTCGGGCGCGAACGCGATCGAGTTGCCCGCCGCGTGGTGGCGTGACCAGACGACCGAGGTGGGCCAGATCGAGGCGACGAATCGCCAGCGCATCTTCACGCCGTTGGACATCCCCGCCGATCTCGAGGTCGTCGACGCACGACTCGAACCGGTCGAGCCGATCTTGGCGGTGGCGTTCAGCGACGGCCACGTCGCGAGCATCGACCTCGCGATGGTCGAGCGGCTGCTCGGGTGGCGGCCCGATCCGGAGGAGCCGCCGTCGCCGCGGCCGTGGACCGCGCCGATCGACCCCTTCCCGTATGTCGCATGGGATCGAGTGGGTGTCGACCCGAACGAGGAGGATCCGGCTGCGATCGTCACCGCGCTCGGCGCGTTCTTCGAGCATGGGTACGTGGTGTTCCGGGGCGTTCCGACCGAGCCGGGAACGATCCGGCACGTCGCCGATCGACTCGGATACCTCGTGGGCACCAACTTCGGTGACGTGTTCGACGTACGCACCGAGCCGCGACCCACCGATCTCGCCTACACGAGTCTCGGCCTCCCGGCGCACACCGATCAGCCGTACCGTGATCCGGCGCCCGGCATCCAGATGCTCCACTGCCTCCGCAACGAGGCGCCGGGTGGTGACTCCACACTCGTCGACGGGTTGGCGGCGACGCAGTGGTTGGCCGAGGTCGATCCGGCCGGTCACGCTGCACTCGTCGACACGCGTGTCGTGTTCCGGTACGACATGGGTGCCGACACGGTCGTGTCGTACGGCCATGTGATCGAGGTCGACCACGACGGCACGTACCGCCAGATCAAACTGAACACGAAGCTCGACACACCGTTGCCGGCGGATGGTCGGTCGCTCGACGACTGGTACCGCGGTCGGCGACTGCTGTGCGAATGGTTGAGCGACCCTGCGCATCGGGTGACGTTCCGGTTGGAGCCGGGCGACCTCATGTTCATGGACAACCTCCGCGCCCTCCACGGGCGGACCGGGTTCGACTCGTCGGCCGGTGCCCGACATCTGCAGGGTTGCTACATCGAGCACGACGGTCCGGGTACCCGGTATCGGTTGGCGGTGCGCCGGCTGCGGGGCTCGTCGTGACGGATCGGATTGCGACCGGGCCTGGGTCGTCGAGCGGTGTCGTCTCCGACGACGTCGTGTCGTTCACTGCGATGGCCGACGGCACCGCCGCGGACTACGCACTGCTCGACCGGCACGAGCAGGCCCACGCCGCTGGGCTCGCCGACCGGATCCTCGTCGCGCTCGAGGCGTTGAGCGACTCGCTCGGCGGCTACCGGGTGACCCGGCTCGAGCACTCGTTACAGACCGCGACCCGCGCCCGGCGTGACGGCGCCGACGTCGACTGGGTGGTGGCGGCGCTGGTCCACGACCTCGGCGACGATCTCGCTCCGTTCAACCACGGTGCGTTCGCGGCGAGTGTGCTCGAGCCGTACGTGCGCGAGGAGGTCACGTGGGTGGTGCGGCACCACGGCGTCTTTCAGGCCTGGTACTACGCCCACCACCTCGGCGGCGACCGCCATGCGCGCGATAGTTATGCCGGGCACGAGTGGGCACCGCTGTGCGTCGACTTCTGCGAACGCTGGGATCAGCGCTCGTTCGATCCCGATTCCCCGACCGACGACCTCGCATCGTTCGGTGCCGAGGTCCGTGAGGTGTTCGGTCGCACAGCCTGGGCGCCCGAGGTCGTCGCGCCGGGAACGCGCGGAGGTCCCTGACCGTGTCGGTACGTCAGTCGGTGACGACGTTCTCGGCGCCGAACTGACCGGCGAGTTCGTCGAGCCAGTCCTCGAGACCCGGTGGCAACGTGCCGTCGGGGAGATCGAACTCGAACACGCCCGGCTCGAGGCTCACGTCGACGCCGAGATCACCGAACTCGCCGAGGTCGA
>JBCBDK010000016.1:0-12986 GCA_038529675.1 Actinomycetota bacterium | reverse complement strand
GGTTCTCGAGGTCGAGTTCGGAGAGGTCGGGCAGGTCGAGTTCGGAGAGGTCGGGCAGTTCGATGTCGCCGAGTTCGTCGAGGTCGAGGTTCTCGAGGTCGAGTTCGGAGAGGTCGGGCAGGTCGAGTTCGGAGAGGTCGGGGAGTTCGATGTTGCCGAGTTCGCCGAGGCCGAGGTTCTCGAGGTCGAGTTCGGAGAAGTCGAGTTCGCTCAGGTCCGGGAGTTCGCTCAGGTCGAGGTTGTCGAGGTCGAGTTCGGCGAGCCACTGGTCGCACCAGGCTTCCCAGTCGGCCAGGTCACCGTCGGTCGGCCAGCCCTCGACGTCGAACCAGGTGGTCGCATCGGGGTTGGCGTCCTGCCAGGCGGCCAGCTCCTCGGCCCAGGTCGTCAGCGCGGCCTCGACCTGCTCGAAGTAGTCCTGCCACTCGTCGGGTCCGAGGTCACCGTCGGGCCATGGCGGCAGGTCGGGCAGCGGCGGCGGTGGCGAACCGTCGCTCGGCGTCGAGGCGCGGTCGCCGCCCTCGCCGGTGTCGTTCGGCGACTCGTCGGGCGTCGTCGAATCGTCGTCGGGCGCCGGTGGGGTGTCGTCGGGCAGCGGATCGTCCGACGTCTCGTCGTCGGATCCCGGGTCGGCAGCGACCGCGGCGACCGTCGGATCGGATGAACCGCCGTTCCCGCCGACGGCGACGAGCGCGCCGCCGCCGAGCACGAGCAGTCCGGCGGCCGCACCGCCGGCGAGCACTCGGCGCCGTCGGCCGACGATCGACTGCTGTCGGACCGCCGCGAGGTCGGCGTCGATGCGGGAGTGGACGGGGGATGCGCTGCGGTGGGCCGCTATCCGTGTGGCGAGTTCGGTTTCGCGTGCATCTTCACCGGTGGGCGAGGTGTCGGTGGGCGTGGGGGGTGACATCGGCGTCTGATCGTCGTGCATCAGTGGAGTCCTCTCTCATGTGGTCCGAGTGCGTCGTGTGGTGCGTTGGGCGGTGTCGGTGGCTGGAGCGTCGTGGACGCTGCGTCGGTCGTCGTGGGTCCGGGCGGTGTGGTGACCGGTGGTGCCACTGGGGGGCCAGCAGGTGTCGGGGCCGGTGACAGTCGCCGGCGAAGGCGTGCGCGCGCGTCGTGGAGGTTCGACTTGACGGTGCCGTCGGCGACCCCGAGCGTCGACGCGATCTCGGCGACGGACAGATCGTCGACGTAGCGGAGGACGATGCACAACCGTTGCTGGCGCGGGAGCTCGGCGAGCTGACGCCGGAGGTCGTCGTCGGCGAACACCGGCTCGACGGGGTACGTCGGCTCGGTCGAGAGACGTCCGATGGCGACCCGCTTCCGGCGCGAGCGGCGGTGCTCGTCCTTCAGCCGGTTGATCGCCACCCGTCGCACCCAGCCGATCGGGTCGTCGTATCGGCGGACTCGGCGCCAGCGTTGGTGCGCGCGGACGAACGCCTCCTGGACGGCGTCAGCCGCGAGCTCACGGTCGCCGGCGACGAGTGTCAGCGACTCGACGAGCCGAGGCTGGTGGCTGCGAAAGAGCGCGTCGAACTCGGCCTGGGCGGCGTCGTCTCGTTCGTTGCGGCCGATGCCGGCGACGGTATTCGGGATGCTCATCGTCATGTCGACGACCTCGAAGGTCATCAGTGACACGACACAGCCCACGATCCGGTTGGGTGCAACATCGGCGCCAGGCGAAGACGTTCTCGCCTGGCGGCGATGTTGCGTCAGCGGGGGACGATGGGTGGGGTGGAGTCGGTGCGCTCGGCGTGGTTGCGGCGCCAGGCGGCGAACGCGTCGAGGATGTGGGTGGGCGTGCCGTGGAGCTCGGTGAAGCCACCGGTGATCGACCGCGTGTCGAAGTACGCGGCGTCGACGCGGTCGGCGTAGAGGCGAGTCGCGCACTCGAACCCGGCGGACTCGAGCTTCGCGAACTCGGCCTCGAAGTCCTCGACGAGGATGCCGAGGTGGTGGAAGCCGACCCCGTCGGGTGGGCCGTCCGGGTACGTGTCGGTGTAGATCGACGCGGTGTCGTCGTGCTGCACGATGAACTGGATCATCGCGTCACCGAGGTACCCGAACGCGTACGACACGTCGGCCTGTCGATCGGTCCCGCGATAGTCGAACCGGTCGCAGCGATGGTGCGGCGCCACGACGAACGGCCCGGCGCCGAGTGTGTCCGACCATGCGGTGATCGCCCGCTCGAGGTCGTCGACGAGGTACGCCTCCTGGAACCAGGTGCCGGCGACCGGCAGACCGGAAGCCGACCGACTCATGCGCCGACGGTCTCGGCGTCGAGGAGGTCCTTCACGACCTGCGAGCTCGCCAACTCCAACTCGGTGCACCGAGCGAGTTCACGGCGAACGTGCTCGGTCGCCGAATCGCCGAGCCGTTCGGTGAGATTGACCCACGCCTGACTGCCCTGGATCTCGGCTTCGGACTGCAGATACAGCTGCTCGATCGGCGAGTACGGCGCGAACACGTCGTAGTACACCTGCACGGCGGCCGGCAGTACCTCGTCGATCCGTTTCCGATGCCCCGGCGACGCAGGGAACAGGCCGCTGACGATGTCGGCGATCTCGTCCTCACGTCGCGCACAGCCGAGCAGTGCATCAGCGTGGTCGGGCAGCTGTTGCGCCCAGTCGCGGTAGCGCGCCGCTGCCGAGCGTTCGAGGCCGGCGAGGAACGCCGGCTGCGCCTCCGGCGGGATCGCCTGGATGTGCTCGCGCAGCAGCGCTCCGAACTGAGGGACCTCCGGCGTCGCCATCAGGCCAGCCTCGCGCGGTGCCGCGGACGACCCCGACACGGAGCGCGATCGACGAGACTCGGGCGATGCAGGACGACACCCCGCCCGATTCCGCCCGGCCCGAGCACGGACCGTTCGGCGCTGCGCCGCTCGAGCCGGAGCACGTGCGCGTCGGCTTCGTCGGGCTCGGCAACGTCGGTGGCAAGTTGGCGGGGTCGTTGCTGCGCAACGGGGTCGCGCTCACCGTGCTCGACCTCGACCCCGAGGCCGTCACCCGGTTCACCGACGCCGGTGCGAGCAGCGCGTCGTCGCCTGCCGATCTTGCCGCGAGCGCCGACGTGGTCATCACGTGCCTCCCGTCGCCGGCCGCGTCGGCGACGGTGATGGAGTCGGACGACGGCGTCCTCGCCGGGCTCCGACCGGGCTCGATCTGGATGGAGATGTCGACCACCGACGCAGCGGAGATCCGTCGCCTCGCTGCCCGGGCGGCCGAGCACGGCGGCGCAGCGGTGGACTGCCCGGTGTCGGGCGGGTGTCATCGTGCTGCGACGGGAAACATCTCGATCTTCGCCGGCTGCGACCGGGCCACGTTCGAGCGAGTGCTTCCACTGCTCACGATCCTCGGGCGCCAGGTGATGCACGTCGGCGAGGTCGGCACCGCGTCGATCCTCAAGGTGATGACCAACTACCTCGCCACCGCCAACCTGGTGTCGGTCTGTGAAGCGCTGGCGACGATGGACGCCGTCGGCGTCGACCTGGCGACCACGTACGAGGCGATCCGGATCTCGTCGGGGAACTCGTTCGTTCACGAGACGGAGAGTCAGCTGATCTTGAACGGCTCCCGCGACATCGGCTTCACCATGGACCTCGTGTCGAAGGACATCGGCCTCTTCCAGGAGCTGGCCGACCGACACGACGTGGCGCTCGACCTCAACCCGTTGCTCGTGCGGCTGTTCGCCGACGCGGCCGGCACATACGGCAGCCGGGCGCAGTCCGACGACATCATCCGCCGTTGGGAGGACGCGAGCGGCCGATCGATCACGGCGCCGGGCTTCCCCGCCGAGCTCGTCGACGACGAACCCGAGGCCCGTGGCGCCGAGGTACGGCGCTGACGATCAGCGGACGACGCCTCACGACTGGCCGAACGTCGCGAGGACGGTGCCGTCTGCGGCGAGCGCCCGGCCGCCGACGAACAGATCGTCGAAGGCCGAGCCCGGCACCTGCGTCGTCCCGATCCACCCGTTGATCCCGGCCAGTTCTGGAGCGTCGTCGGCGCGGTTCTCGGGGCGGAGCGCAATCGTCGAGCCGCCGGCGAAGTCGAGCTCGACGGTGGCAACGGCAGGCGCGGCGAGACCGGCGACGGTGACTCGACCGTCGTCGTCCCAGAACTGGTCGGTCACCTCGACCACGTCGAGCGCCGGGTCGAATCGCAGGCCGCAACCCATGCCGCCCCCGTTGCCCGCTCCGGTCACGACGCACCACGCGTTGATTGATCGAGCGAGCCGGAGCACGCCCGACCGCTCGGCGTCGTCTGGCGTCCGTGCGAGGACCGGGACGTCGCCGAGGTCCACGACGGGGTGGCCGAGGTCGGACTCGGCGACGAGGCGGAGCGAGTCGAGGATCGGCGCGAGCTCGTCGAGGTAGGTCGCTTCCGTCAGGTCGGGCAGCGCGAGACGGACCGTGGCGAACCACTCCGGTGCCTGGAGGAACGCCTCTGCCGAACCCGCAGCGTTCGAGCTGCCGCCCCAGCGGTGCTGCCACTCGACGCCGCTGTCGGTCGTGAACGCGGTCGAGTCCTCGGCGGACAGCGAGCCACGCGAGATCTCGAGGAGCAGGAACTGTTCGTCGTGGGTGATCGACGGGTCGGTGGAGAGGTAGCGGCTGGAGGTCGAGGAAGGATCGTCGGACCGGAACGCGTAGTCGAGCGTGAACCCCTCGGGGGGCGCGTTCGGCGCGAGCCAACGGTCCGACAGCTCGACGTCGGGTGCGACCGCGATCGCATCTGCGTCAGCGGCGAGCGTCGGTCGCACGATGTCGAGCGGGCGACGATCGGCGTCGATCTCAGGCCCGGTGGGCTCGACCTCGCCCGCCGTCGTGACCGGTGGCAGCGGGGCGCCCGGTGTCCGCGGGTCCGACCCGTCCGAACCACCGACGACCGCGACGAGCCCACCGAGCGCGACGAGCACGATCGCCGCGGCGGCGAACGCGAGTACACGTCGCGACGCGTCGACGTTGCGCGGTGGCTGTTCGAACGAGCCGCGAGGCAGGAGGTCGTCCCAGGCGCGCGGCTCGGGTGCGCGCCGGTGGATTCCGTCGGCGGCAGCGCGGAGCGCGTCGTCGATGTCGTGGGTGAGTTGATCGTTCATGCGAGTGCTCCTCTGACTCGGCGGCGGGCGCGATCGAGTTGGCGGCGGACGGTGCCGGGGCGGACGCCGAGGATCTCGGCGGCCTGGTCGGCGGTGAGGTCGTGCCAGTACACGAGGTCGATCACGGCGCGTTGCTGCGGCGACAGGGCGCCGAGCGCGACGTCGAGGTCCCGGTCGACGACCGTCGCGACGGCAGCGTCCGCGGTCGGGTCGGTGCCGACGCTGGGTCTCGCTCCCCAGCCGGCGTGCTCGCGGGCGAGGCGTCGTGTCCCCGACCGGCCGTGGTGGCGCACCTGGTTGTGGACGGATCGGAACAGGTAGGCGCGGGGTTCGTCGACGGCGTCCCAGCGGTCGGGATCGGCGAGCAGGCGTTGGAACACGTCGGCGACCGCGTCGACCGCAGCCTCGGGGCCGGTCATCGTCGTCGCGAACGCGACGAGGTCGTGGCTCCAGCGTCGATACGCGTCCTCGAGTGTCATCGTCGTCACACACGAACGATGCCGCAGGTGGGACGTTCGACTGACAGCACGGCCAGCTTTCTTGTGCCCGGCATGGGAGAGCGCCGGGTCGGCCCACCATCCATACTGTCGCCGTGCCCGACGCAGCGAACGAGCAGACCGACACCTCCGATCGACCTCCGGTCGACGCGCTCCTGCTGCTCAGCTTCGGCGGACCGAACGGGCCCGACGACGTGATGCCGTTCCTTCGCAATGTGACCGCCGGGCGCAACGTGCCGGACGAGCGGCTCGCCGTCGTCGCCGAGCAGTACGAGCAGTTCGGTGGTGCGTCGCCGATCAATGCGCAGAACCTCGCGCTCATCGACGCGCTGCGGGCCGAGTTCGACGAGCACGGCATCGACCTGCCGATCTACTTCGGTAACCGCAACTGGGAGCCGTACGTCGCCGACGTGGTGCGAACCATGCATGACGACGGCGTGCGCCGGGCGCTCGTGCTCGCGACGTCGGCGTTCTCGTCCTACAGCGGCTGCCGCCAGTACCGCGAGGATCTCGAACGGGCGGCGGCGGAGGTGGCAGCCGACGGGAACGGTGCTCCCGACCTGCACAAGCTCCGGCTGTACTACAACCACCCCGGGTTCATCGACGCGGTGGTCGATCGGATCGGCAGCGTCCACCGACCCGGCGCCCGGCTCGTGTTCACGGCGCACTCGATCCCGAACTCGATGGCTGCGTGGTGTGAGTACCAGCCGCAGTTGACCGAGATGGCGGCCCTGGTCGCCGAACGCATCGGTGTCGACGCCTGGGATCTCGCCTACCAGAGCCGGAGCGGACCGCCGCAGGTGCCGTGGCTCGAACCCGACGTGAACGATCATCTGGCGGCGCTCGCCGACGAGGGCGTCACCGAGGTGACGTTGATGCCGCTCGGGTTCGTCAGCGATCACATGGAGGTCAAGTTCGATCTCGATCACCAAGCGGCTGAGACCGCCGAGCGCGTGGGCATCGACCTCCGCCGCGCCCCGACCGTGGGCACGCACCCGTCCTTCGTCACCGGACTCCGCGAGCTGGTCGAGGAACAGACAGGCGGCGCCGAGGTGAAGTGGGTCGGCGACGCCGGACCGTGGCCCGATCCGTGCCCCGCCGGCCACTGCCTCCCACCGCCAGGCACGCCGTCGGGCCGCCCGGGCTGACCGATCACGTTCTGGGTCTGACCCCAGGCGTGATCACATCACGTTCTGGGTCTGACCCCAGGCGTGATCACGCCGGGCGAGGGCCGGGGTTGGGGCCTTCGGTGCGGGTCTTCTTGAGTTCGAAGAAGCCGTCGACGTCCATCATCGCCTCGAGTGCGTCCCACATCTTGAGGCTCTCCTCGGTCGGTGGGATCTTCGTGATGACCGGACCGAAGTAGCCGACGCGCTCGTCTCGCGAGTTGTGCTTGGCGATGATCGGCGTGCCGACGTCGCTGCCGACCAGTCCGAGACCGTCGTCCATCCCGCTGCGAATGACGGTGTCCCACCCCTCGTCGTCGTAGGCGGCGGCGTGCCGCGTGTCGAGGCCGACGGCCTCGAGCGCGTCGGTCGCCGTGAACTCGCGCTCACCGTCGTGGTGGATCCGGGCGCCGAGCTCCCAGTAGAGCTTGAAGACGCCATCGTTGCCGTACTCGGTGCGTACCGACTCCATCACCCGGAGCAGGCGGTGAGTGTGGTTGACCGCAGCGAAGTACGGCGAGTCCTCGGGCGGCTCGTTCTTGAACAGCAGGCTGATCGGACGCCACTGGATGTCCAGGCCGCGGTGCGGTGCGACCTCGTCGACGGCCCAGCGGGCGGTCGCCCAACAGAACGGGCAGGCGGGGTCGACCCAGAAATCGATGGTCGTGCTCATGATGGTTCCTCTCGGGGGTGGGGAATCGGGGTGGGGAATCGGGGGTGGGGAATGTGGGAAATCGCGATGGGGAATCGGCGGTCGGGTCGTCCGCTGCGCGGAGTCGGCGATGCGACGTCGGCGGCCGTCAGGCGTGCGCGGGTCGGGACACGCCGAGTCCGGAGCGAGTGTCGGCACCGAAGCGGGCGAGCTCGGCGTCGAGGTCGAGCGGCGCGACACCGGTCGCTCGGTCGCGGTCGGCGTCGGTCAACAGATCGGCGGGGATCAGCCAGACGATCTCGGACTCGATGCCGTCGGGATCCTTCGCGTACAAGCTCTTCGTCGTGCCGTGGTCGCTGGCGCCCACGAGGAAGCCGCCGCCGCGCAACGAGCGTTCCAGCTCCGCCATCTCGCCGAGCGTCTCGACCTCCCACGCCAGGTGGTACAGCCCGACCGATGTGCGGCCAGCGGCGCTGTCGGTGGCCTCGTCGCCGAGGGCGAAGATGCCGAGATCGTGGTCGTTCGTCGATCCGGGCGCACGGAGGAACGCGCCGCGTCCGCCGGGGAGTTCGCCGATCGTCTCGAAGCCGAGCACGTCGCCGTAGAAGGTCATCGAGCGAGCGACGTCACGGACGTACAGCACCGCATGGTTGAGACGATGGATCGCCATGGCGGATGCAACCCGCCCGGCGCGTCGCTGATTCCCGAACCGGCTTGAGCGATGACCGCGTGTTGGACGATCGAGCGACGTCCGACCGGGCGGTCAGGTCGAGATCACGTGGCGGCGCGGCGCCGGGCGCGGTGGTCCGCGGTGTGGGTTCGGCTGGCGCAGCGAGGGTCCGAGCAGAATCGCTTCGATCGGTTTCGGGTGCTGTCGTAGAACAGCCGATCGCAGTCCTCGGCCGCGCAGTGACCGAACCGGATCGTGCCGTTGTCGCACAGCTCCTGTGCCAGCGCCATGAGGACGTCGGCGAGGAACTGGTCGTCGAAGCGTGCCGTCGGTGGCGTCCAGTGAACGTGGTGGCCGCTGCCGCCGTGGGTGACGATCGAGGGGGTAATCGGGAGCTCGGTGAGCTCTTCGTTGACGCGCTGTGCTGCGTCGGCGACTTCGAGGTCAGGCAGTTCGAGGAGGAACGAGAGCAGCTGACTCATCCGCCGTTCCGCCCGCGCCATCGACGCCGCCGAGGCACCGGCCGCTCGGCTGAAGCCGCGGTCGTCGAGGAGTGGCCGCAGGTCGAGCTCGTCGTCGATGAGCCCGTTCGCCACGTCGATCATCGCTTCGAGTGTGATGCGGATCTCTGCCTCGGTGACCGACGCCACGTACATGTGGACATGGTATCCGCCGAAGAGGTTGCGTCAGGAGTCAAAGAAGAATAGAACCTTACTCAGATGTCAGGAGCGTAGTTCCCGACGGTCATTACATGTGACCACGACGATGACAACTGCGCCAGCGGTGGCGCCAACTCGACACCAACCCGACACCAACCCGACGCCATCCCATCCCTCCCCATCCCGACACTCCCCATCACGAGCAATCCGACCATGCAACACGTCACCCTCACCCTCCTCATCGTCGTCGCCAACGTGCTCGGCGCCGGCATGGCGTTTCCTCAGGCGCTGCGCCTCGCCCGGACCCGTCGTACCGATGGCGTGTCAGGCGTCTGGGCCGGCATCAGCATCGCCATGAACGGCTGGTGGCTGGTGTACGGCGTCGCCGAGCGACTGTGGGGCCTCGTGCCGACCTCGGCCGTGGCCGCTGTGATCTACGTGTTCATCGCCGTGACCATCGTCCGTGTCGATGGCGGGGCAGCTCGGCGGTCGACCGTCGGCCGGCTCGTGCTCGGTCTCGGTCTCGGCACGGCGCCGCTGCCGTTCCTCGCGCTCGGGGGTTGGCCGGTCGCCGGGATTGCGATCGGTCTTGGCTACGGCCTGCAGCTCCTCCCGGCGGTCATCGCGGCATATCGCTCACGAGAGCTCGGTGGCATCGCTCCCGGCACATGGATCATGGCGTGGATCGAATCGGCGATCTGGGTCGTGTACGGCGTGGTCGTCGTCGATCCGGCGCTGCTCGTCGGCGGGACCAGCGGTGTCGTGTTCCCGACGCTCCTTCTCGCACGGTTGGCAGTGACCGGTCACCGTCCGTTCCGGCTCCCGGCGCGGGTCACACGGCCTGCGTGGTCGATCGGCTGAACCGCCCGTAGGGTTGGAGAGCCCATCGACGGGCCCACCCGGCTCGACGGCGCCCACCGGCGCCGGTGTCACACACCCTCACGACAACCCGAGGATTCACGACAGTCGACACACGACGACAGTTCAAGCGAAGGAGGCGGCCTGTATGGCATCCAGCCCGCAGAGTTACCAGAAGCGTCAGCGCGAGCTCCGGAAGAAGGAGCGCAAGGCGGAGAAGCAGGCGATCCGGCACGGCCGGAGCGCTGCCAAGAAGGAAGCCGGCGAGAGCGGGCCCGACGAGGATGCACTCCTCGAGGAGTTCCGCATCCTCAACGAGCAGCACGCTGCCGGTGAGGTGAGCGCCGAGGACTTCGAGTACCGCAAGGCCGAGATCTTCCACGAGATGGGGCTCGGCGAAGCGCCCGAACCGCGTGAACCCGCCTCCGACGACGACGAGGAGGCCTCGGCCGAGGTCTGAGTCTCCCGCTCGACGAATCGATCGAACGCCCCGGCGAGCGCCGGGGCGTTCGTCGTTTTCCGACCCGGCCGCTCCGCCGACACGCCGTCCCGAACGTTGGATTCCTGCTCAGGGACGGAATCCAACTTCTGACACGCCGTGCCAAACGTTGGAATTCTGCTCGGGGACGGAATCCAACTCAGGAGGGGGTGGCGAGCGCGGGCGGACGGCGGATCAGGTTCGCCGCCACGCCCGCAGCGATCGCGACCAGCCCGGCCGAGAGGAACGCCGCGTCGTAGTCACCGAACCCGTCGCGCGCCAGGCCTGCGGCCCACGCCGCGCCCGCGGCGCCGATCTGGTGGGCGGCGAACACCCAGCCGTACACGACCCCGGCGTTGCGTGCGCCGAACGTGTCGGCGCACAGCGCGATCGTCGGTGGCACGGTTGCGATGTAGTCGAGGCCGAACAGCACGGCGAATGCGCCGATCGAGAGCGAGTCGTGCACGAACGGGAGGAACAGCAGGCTGATCCCGCGGAACCCGTAGTAGGCGAACAGCAGCTTGCGCGGGTCGTAGCGATCCGTGAGCCAGCCCGACCCGATCGTCCCGACGAAGTTGAACACGCCCATGATCGCGAGCCAGTTGGCGGCGGTCACCTCCTCGAACCCGTGATCCTTCGCATGGGAGATGAAGTGCTGGCCGACGAGCCCGTTCGACGTCGCACCGCACACGAAGAACGTGCCGGCGAGCAGCCAGAACGCCGGGTTCTGCATCGCCCGTCGCATGATCCCGCGCTCGGGTGGTGCGGCGCGGGTCGGCGTGACGTCATCTCCCGTGCGGCGAACGACACCGTGTGGGACCTGGCCGACGTCGGCGGGATCGTCACGCATCAGCAGCGCGACCGGGATCAGCACCAGCCCGCTGACGATGCCGAAGAGGACGAGCGCCTCACGCCAGCCGACGTCGACGCCAACCTTGGTGAGCACCGGGAAGAACACGAGCTGGCCGGCCGAGACCGCAGCACCGAAGAGGCCGAGCACCAGCCCGCGACGGGCGACGAACCATCGGGTCGCGACGACGGTGCCGAGCACGCTCGCGACCAGTCCGGCGCCGAGCCCGCTCATGAACCCGAAGAACAGGTAGAGCATCCAGAGGCTGTCGACACGTGCGGCGATGAGCACCGACGCGCTCGTGAGCACGACGCTCACCATCGTGATACGGCGCGGTCCGAATCGGCCCATCATCGAACCGGCGAACGGGCCGCCGAGTCCGTACATCACCAACCCGATCGCGGCGGCGAACGAGAGCGCGGCGTTCGAGAAGCCGGTGGCATCCTCCATCTCGGTGAGGAGTGCGCCCGGCGCAGCGCGCGAACCTGCCGTCACGAGGAGGACGCCCGCCGTCACGGCCACGACCACGATCGCTTGGCGGCTCGGACGTCCAACGACGGGGCCGGACGGGTTGGTCGCCGTCAGCGCCGGACCGGTCGCCGAAGCCGTTGGATCGTCCGGCGTCGAGGTCGCCGAGGTCGTCAAGGCGTGACCCGGCGCTTCATCTCCTCGTCCGTCGGCCATACTGCGCTGGATCGTAGGACGCCTCGGTACCGACGCGGCGCGGATGACGGACCAGTCGTGCCACGGATCTACCGTTTCCCGCCATGACGCCACCACCTGATCCGTCCGGCTTCGGCTTCGAGTCCACGGCGGACGAGGTGCTCGCCGGTGTCGACCTGTCCGGTCGGGTCGCAGCCGTGACCGGTGCGTCCGGCGGACTGGGCCTCGAGACGGCGCGGGCGTTGGCAGCACGCGGCGCACACGTCGTGCTCGCAGCGCGGAGCACCGCCAAGCTCGACGAGGCGGCTGCGTCCATCCGGTCGGCCATCCTGGACGCATCGATCGAGACGCTCACGCTCGACCTCGCCGACGTCGGCGCGTCTCGCCGATCCGCGATCGAGCTCTTGGGTCGCATCGATCGTCTCGACCTGGTCGTCAACAACGCCGGAGTGATGTGCACGCCGTTCGGGCACACCGCTGACGGGTTCGAGACGCAGTTTGGAACGAACCATCTCGGGCACATGGCGTGGACGATTCCGCTGCTGGACCAGCTGCAGCGATCGGCAGCGGACGGATCGCCGTCGCGCGTCGTCAACCTGTCGTCGGCCGGCCATCGATTCGGCGACGTCCGGTTCGACGACCCGAACTTCGAGCAGGGCGACTACGACCCGTGGGAGGCCTACGGCCAGTCGAAGACCGCGAACGTGCTGTTCTCCGTTGCGCTCGACGCGCAGTTCGGGCACGTGGGTATCCGATCGGTCGCCGTGCACCCGGGTGGCATCCACACCGATCTCGGACGGCACATGACGCCCGAGATGCGCGCCGTCATCCAGTCACGGATCGAGCAGAGCAACCCGGGCGGCTTCTCGTGGAAGTCGGTCCCGCAGGGCGCGGCCACCACGGTCTGGGCGGCCACCACGCCGGAGTTCGTCGACCGCGGCGGTGTGTACTGCGAGGACTGCGGCGTCGCCGAGGTCGTGGACTCGACCGATGCCCCGCCGGGCGCGTCGACCGGCGAGCGGACCACCGGCCGGACTGCTGGCGGAGCCGACTCGGCTGGCGATCGCAGCGGTGGTGTGCTGGCACGAGCGATCGATCCCGAACGTGCCGGGCACCTCTGGGACCTCAGTGCCGAACTCCTGGCGACGGTCACCTGACACCCCTTCACAGGGCGCCGTCGAGCCGAGGATACGATCGACGGCGTGGTCGAGATCGGGTGGCGCCGACCCTGATGCGGCCGATCGAGACCATCCGTGCCGTCCGCCCTGTCGACGCCGTCGAACTCCGACTCGTGCGTCGGTATCAGCGCTCCGGTGCCGCTGCGGCGGCGTCCGCCCAACCCGCCGCCGCAGCAGATCGAAACCACACCTCAGAACACCCGTCACAACCAGCC
>JBCBDK010000015.1:0-17288 GCA_038529675.1 Actinomycetota bacterium | reverse complement strand
TCGTCCGCCCGGAGGAGAAGGTCAGCGAGACCGTCATCCTCGGCCACGGCCCCGACGCCGCCCCGAAGGTCGTCGAACTCCTGAAAGAACTGGACCTGTGGCCTTCGGGTGTCTGACAGAGCGAGAGACGCCGCAGGCGTTTCGAGTCGGGTCTGACACGGACGGTCTTCTGAGCACGTGTCCGACCCCGACCGGACAGAGTGGAGCACCAGCATGAACACCCGCGTCCTCGTCCTCATCGAACACGACCGTGGTGCGATGTCGGAGGCGTCGCTCGAGGCGCTGACCTTCGCCCGAGACGTCGCCGGTCAGATCGGCGGCGCGTCGGTCGAGGCGCTGCTGATCGGTGCCGCTGCGTCCGACCTGGCCGCGCGGTGCGGCGAGTTCGGTGCGTCGACCTGTCATGTCGCGGACGACCCCCTCCTCGCCGACTACGGCCCCGACGCCTGGTCCGCGGTCGTGGCGTCGGCGGCTTCGACGCTGTCGCCCGCGGCGATCGTGGCCTGCGGCACCGACCGCGGCAACGAGGTGCTCGCCCACACCGCCGCCGAGCTCGACCTGCCGTTCGTGGCCAACTGCATCAGCGTCAAGGTGGCTGATGAGTGGGAGATGACCCGCGTCCAGTGGGGCGGCTCGTTGAACGAGGACGCCCGACTGACGTCGTCGCTCCCGATCGTGACGGTCGCCCATCACGCCGTCGAGGCCACGCCGGCCGGCATCGCCGGAGCCGGCACGGCCCAGCTCCTCGAGGTCAGCCTCGACGAGTCGGTCGCCGCCACGATGGTTCAGGACCGGATCGTCCTGTCCGAAGGCGTCACGCTCGCCACCGCCCCGGTGGTCGTCGGTGGGGGACGAGGTGTCGGCTCGGCCGAGGGCTTCGCCGTGCTCGAAGAGCTGGCCGAGAAGCTCGGCGGCGTCGTCGGATGCAGCCGTGCGGTGACGAACAACGGCTGGCGCCCGCACTCCGATCAGGTCGGCCAGACCGGCACCCGCATCGCCCCGCAGCTCTACATCGCCTGCGGCATCAGCGGCGCGATCCAGCACTGGGTCGGTGCGAAGGCCGCCAAGAAGATCCTCGCCATCAACACCGACCCCGACGCCAACATGGTCGTCAAGGCCGACTACGCGGTGATCGGCGATCTGTTCGAGGTGCTGCCGGCGATCGAGTGATCGGCTCGCAGCGACTGATCGGCAGTGTGTGCAACGTGCTGACAGACTTCGACGGTGGTTGCGTTCTGGGATGCGTTGGGCTCGGTTGCGAGCGTGTTCGCAGTCGTTGTCGCTGCGACCGCTGCTGCACTCTCGTATCGAACTGCGAGGCGCTCGGTCGATCTGTCAGAGGATCTTCTCGATCTGGAACGACGTCGAGAGCAGCGTGCGCGTCTCAGACTTGCGTGGGTCCGAGCACATGACCACTCGTACTTGATCCGTCTGGTGAACGACGGGCCGGCACCGGCGGACGACGTGATGTTCCAGCTTCTCGATGCCGACGGTGCGGAGTGGGTGTATCTGAAGATTGGTCAAACTGCGCATCGATCGGTGTCGCAACTTGCGCCGGCCAGCCAACTTGAGATTCAGACCGCTCAGCACAAGAGTGGGCTGTGGGTGCGCGCAGCCTGGAGCTGGACCGATGGCGATGGTCGCCACGAGGCGGATGAGATCGTCCAGCACAACTGGACACCGCGGGGGACCTGAACGATCTACCGTTCCGGCTCGCCGCTGAGCAGGTCGGGGTCGTCAGCGCCGACGGACTCGAGCGCGTCTGTCGTGCTGTCGCCGACGCGCTCGGCTGCTGACTCCGCGGGCAACTCGTACGGTCCGGGCGGCGCTGATCGATCGGTTCTGGCTCTCCCCGCGTCGCCACTACGGTCGTCGTCTCGCCCGACCACCCAGGCCCACAACGAAAGCACCCCCATGCCCACGATCGCCGAACACCTCGAACCCGACATCGTCCCGCTCGACGACCTGCACGGGACGTACGGGCCGATGCTCCACATGGTCAACGAACTGATCGGCGTCATCCCCGACTGCGACACCTACCTCGAGATCTGGCCGCCCGGGTTCCGCACGTACAACCTGTGCGTCCCCAACTTCTTGAACCTGCCGACCTCGCTCGTCCGGCGAGACGGCGTGAAGGCGCACATGGGCCTCGCCATGTACGTCGCCAGCCGCGCCGCCGGCTGCCCCTACTGCTCGGCGCACACCTGCTCGTTCGCGCTGCGTCGAGGCGCGACTCGTGCTGCGATCGACGGCTCCGATCGCACCGAGGTCGAGCAGGCGGTCGTTGCGCTCGCCGAAGCGATGTCGAACACCCCGACCGAGTGGGATCCCGCGGTGATCGACCAGCTCGGCCAGCACCTGTCCGCCGACGACATCGAGTGGGTCGCGATGTCGGTCGGGATGATGGGCTTCCTCAACAAGTTCATGGACGCCGTCGCCGTCCCCCTCGAAGTCGAGGCGATCAACGACGTCGCCGAGTTGATCGAGCCGACCGGCTGGGACCTCGGCCAGGCCGGCTGGCGAAACGGCACGGCAGCACGGCTCACGTCATCTGTTCCGGTCGACTCGGTCGCCACGCTGGGCCGGATCGCCCGGCGCGCGCCGAAGGCGGTCGTGATCGAACGCGGCTGGACCAAACACCTTCCGAAGACCGCCCCCGAACTCCGCGCACACCTCCGCGACACCTACGGCGTCGACGTGCCCCTGCTCACCCGATTCCGGCACACCACCCCGATGCGAGCCCTTGCAGCGATGCTCGACCAGAACCTCGATCCGTCGCAGAGCGCGGTCGGCGTCGGTCGCAAGGCGCTCGCGGGTCTCGTGTTCGCCAATGAGGTCGGCAACGACATGCTGCGCACGCAGGCGCACGCGCTGCTGGTGGCGAACGACGTCGACGCGGTCACGGTCGCGGCAGTGGTCGGCGGTGGCGTGCCCGACGACGATCCGGTCACCGCGGCCGTCGTTCGCTTCGCGCAGGCGATCGCAACGAGCCCGGCGATGGTCACCGACGAACTCGCCGACGAGATCACCACGGCGTTGACGCCGGCGCAGGTGATCGAGGTCGCCGTCTACGTCTCCGTCCAGCAGGCGATGCATCGCATGAGCCTCTTCTACGGCTGAGTCGGCGTCGGCCGAGCCCGAGACCTGCGCGGTCGGACGCGCCGACCGAGTCGATTCGCGCAGATCTGGGGTTGGCGTCACACGGGCCCGGGCCCAGGAACGACGAGTCGCCCCACCGTCGCCGGCTCACTGTGACACCCCTCGTTCATGATGGACCCATGTTCGAGGACGTCGTCGCTGAGGTGAGGGAGTCGGCCGACGCCGACCTGCTCGCTCGCCTGCGCGAGGTCGAGCATCGTCGGCGTGCCGACGCAGCCGAGGAGTCGGCGCTGCTCGCCGAGCTGGAACGTCGGCGGACGTATGCGAACGACGGGCACGCGTCGATGTGGGGGATGCTGCGGTCCACCCTCGGCTGGTCCGATGCGGAGTGTCGGAGTCGCATGCGCGTGGCGCGCCTCGTCGACGAGTATCCCGATGCTGGCGAGCTGCTCCACGAGCAGGTGGCCGCGGTGGCGAGCATCGCCGAGATCGGCCGCGGCTTCGCCAATCCGCGCTGCGGCACCGAGATCGACTCGGTCGTCGGCACGATGCTCACCGAGGCGTGCCGGCTCGAGTTCGACGATGTCCGGCTGATCGTCCGCCGGTGGGAGCAGTACGCCGACCGCAACGGCGCGCACGTCGACCGCGCAAGCGGTCACGACGGGCGCACGGCTCACGTCGTGGTGGCTGCCGGCGTCGGGTACGCGCAAGGTCAGTGGGGCGAGGTCGACGGGCTCGCCAACAAGGAGGTGTTCGACCGCTACGTCGACGCCGAGTGGCGCACCGAATGGGAGTGGACCTGCAACACGTACGGCGACGCCGCAACGCCCAGTCTCATGCCGCGGACCGACGCCCAGCGTCGAGCTGACGCGTTGACCAAGATCTTCTCCGACGCTGCGTCGCGAGACCCCGGTGCGATCGCGCCCGAGCCACTCGTCAACATCCACCTCGATCACACCACGTTCGAGGAACTGATGGTCGAGGCCGAGCTGTTCCCCGAGCGCGTCGTCGACCCGTTCGAGTCGTACCGCCCGCTGGTCACCGACCGTCGTTGCGAGACCGAACACGGCGATCCGGTCGCGCCGCGCTCGGTGCTGCAGCTCGCGCTGCACGGTCACGTGCGGTTCGTGATCCACGACGAGCAGGGCGTTCCGATCCGCTGGGGCCGCCGCCGCCGGCTGTTCCCCAAGGCCGCTCGCGACGCCGTGATGTCGATGTCCTGGCGATGTACCCACCCTGGCTGTCGAGTGCGAGCCAGGCGCAGTCACGCAGATCACACCCACGAGTTCGGACGTGGCGGGAACACCGAACCCGCCAACGGCAACCCTCGCTGCCTGCGCCACAACCTGCTGAAGAATCGCGGCTTCACGGTCCATCGCGACCGCGAGGGGCGCTGGCACACGCTCCGACCCGACGGCACCGAGATCTGCTGACGGCGGTGTGCCCGCGCATCGGCCCGACCGCAGCGGCATCCTCTGACGGCGGTGTGCTCGCGTTCCGACCCGACGGCAGCGAGATCTGCTGATGCCTGCACCGATTGATGTCGCGTCGACCTGGCGCTCGCCCGCCGCGCTGAGCGCACTGCGTGGCCTGCTGATCTCGGAGCGCTCGCCGCGAACGATCGTCGGCGCCCTGCGACCAATTCGGCGCGACGCCTCGCTCCGACCTGGCACGATCGCGGCATGGCTGCCGCGCCGCCGGCGAACGTTCGCTCGACCGCAGGGCTGATCCTGTCGGACAGCCCCTGGATGGGCGCAGACGATCCTCTGGGCTTCGATCGTCATGCGGAGAAGCTCGTCGGGATGGTGCTCGCTTCACGGGAGTCCGCGCCGTTCACCGTCAGCATCGAAGGTGGGTGGGGCACCGGCAAGAGCACGCTCATGCGACGGATGCAGCAGCGCTTCGAGCCGACCGCCGGGCGGAAGCGCCCGAAGCGCGACCGCAACGTCCGCACCGTCTGGTTCAACGCGTGGTCCACCCCGCAGGACGCCGTACCCGAAGCGTTGGTTCGAGTCCTGCTCGACGAACTCAGCCCGCGACTGCTCCGCCGCATCGCCCGCCGTCGCCGGCTCATCCGCGGCCTTCGTCTCGCGAGCACGGTTGCGTCGGGCGCGCTCGGGTTCGGCGGCATCGCCGACAGTATCTGGAACCGCGTGGCGCACGACCCGAAGGCGCTCAACGAGCTCGGCGATCTCGTCAACGACGCGATGCGGGAGTGGTTGAAGGGCCGTGAACGCAAGGGGGGTGGCCTCGTCGTCGTCTTCATCGACGACCTCGATCGTTGCACTGCCTCGGCGATCATGAAGACGTTCGAGTCGATCAAGGTCCACCTGAACGCGCCCGGCATCGTGTTCGTCGTCGGGTGGGACACCGACATGGTCACCCGAGCAGTCGGCGCGGACATCGGCACCGACGACCGGCTCCCACAGCGCTACGTCGAGAAGATCGTCCAGCTCGGCTTCCGCATCCCCAAACCGTCCGACGAGCAGCTCGAAGGCTTGACCGACGCGTTGATGGAGCGGGCACGACTCGACGACGAGGTGTTCGACGACACCCACCGCGACCTGCTCGCCCGCGCGACGGGCGGCAACCCGCGCCAGATCAAGCGACTCATCAACCGCTTCATCCTCCTCGACGACCCGGACGAGCAACTCGAGGGCATCGACCCGTCGCTCCTCACCGCGGTTCGGCTCTACCTGGTCGTCCTCCACGCGTCGTACGACGAGCTCTACCGCGAGCTGGCGAAGGTCGAGGTTGGGGCGATCCACGAGAACCCGCTCGTCGAGTTCAGCGACTACCTCCGGGGGCGCACCGCAGCCCGGAACCACATGCCCGGCGACGTCATCGACATCCTGCGAGCACGTGGGATCCCGTTCGACGAATCGGAGTCAGCCCCGGACCTGTTCGCGCTGCTCGAAGCGTCGCTGTCGAGCGTGTACCCGGCGCTCGCGGTCGACGCCGACCTGACTGCGCTGATCGAGGCGATGACCCCCGACGAAATGGAGGCGCTGTGGCGTTACGCGCACTCGAGCGCGGCGGAAGAGATCGAGGGCTACGAGGTGTTCGCCGGCGACGGCAGCGGCTCGATGGCGGCGACGAAGATGGGAGCGCCACCGATCGGTGCGCCGGCCTACCGGGCGGCGGAGCCGGTCGTGCCCGGGACGCGTGTCGTGTGGATCGACGACCATCCGAAGAAGGCCGACCACGCCGTCCTGCCGCAGGGGGTTCGGCTGACCACCGCCGTCGACCTCGATGACGCTCGCAGGGAGCTGACTCGCGCCGGTGGCGCAGCGGTGCTCGTGTCGGACATGCGCCGCGAGGATGATGACGATGCTGGCCTCGTGGATTTGGAGGCGATCCGCACGGAGTCGCTGCACGACGGGCCGGTCGTGTTCTACACCAGCCGACCGACGTCAGGGCAGGTCGACCGAGCCGCGGAACTCGGCGCCGATGTGGCAACCAACGCGAGTGAACTCAACAAGCTGCTTCAACTCCACCTCGCAGAGTACGCCTCGCCATCCGGCTCAACGAGCGAGTTCGCCTCGTGACCCCGTGCGGTTTGTGATCCACGACGCGCCTGGCCTACCTCAGCTGCGCGAGAACCGTCGGATCCTTGATCGATGCATCGTCGCTGAACAGCAGGATGATCGAGAGTACCTCTGCCGTCTTCGGGTCGTCGTCCGCAAACGGCAGGAACAGCCGGCCCCGGCGCTGCGCGTGGACCGGAACGATGCACACCGAGCCACCAGGACGTCGATGAACGACGCCGCTCCCCAGGTGGACCGAGTACTCGCCGAGGGCGCCCTCGATCAATGCGTGCGAACCGGTGAATGTCACGTTCTGTCGACCGAGAGTCGTGAGCGTCTCGGTCGCCAGCGCGCGGCGCATCTCGATCGTCGACGACGACGCCTCTGGGTCGACCTGTCCGGCGTGGGCAACGCTGACGACGAGGTCGAGATCGCGCATCGCCTCGCTGAACACTCGAGGCGGCACACCGTCGAGCGGGAGCAGGGTCGGTCGCCCTCGCCGCGTGAAGGTGATGCGTGACACCGTCCTCGGTTCGACCTCGGCCGGCGTGAGGAATCCATCGAGGAACTCCACGTGCGCGGCGATCTGCTCCGAGTGGAACATCCGCGATACGTCCGCGCCCTCATGGTCGCCGAACCAGCCACGAGAACCGAACAGAGCGCGTGCCTGTCCCGGTTGGAGCTGATGACCCTCATACCGAGTCGACCACGGCTCGCCCCCGAGTTCCGCTTCCGTCGGTACGTACAACTCCCGGTACACCTGCTTGAACGGCTGTGAGATCTCGTCGACGATCAACCACCGCTGCCACTCCTCCCAACGGCCCGCTGCGAGGAGATCGGCCGGGTGCGCGAGCCGCAGCTCGCCTTCGACGCTGATGGTCGTACCAGCATGATCGACTGCGCCGCCATCGCCGAGACGAAGCACGTCGCCGCGCTGGTCGTCGACGAACAGGAGCCGGCCGAGCATCGCGGTGACCATCGGGTGCCGGCGGAGTCGATCGATCGCGTCGGCGGTGAACAGGTCACCCCGGACCATCGCATCCTCGAGCGATCGGCGGATGCGAGACACCTGCTTCTTGAGGTCCTGGTGACGGTGCCGCAACGCGCCGACCTCGTCGTGCTTGCGGAGCTTGGCCGGCACCGACTTGAGGCGCTTGCCGGCGCGGTCGATCGTCAGCGCCGGTGTCCCATCGTCGCAGATCTCCAGCTTCACGGTCACGTCGTCAGCAGTGGCCACGACTGGGCCCTCGGCGAGGTCGGCGACCGCATCCGCCTCCATCATCCAGCAGAACTGTTGTGGGTCGGCGAATCCGGCGGCTCGGGCGAGGTTGTCGACGGCGATGCGGGTCGCCAGCTTCTCGCTCTCGCGCCGTTGGGCCCCGAACTTGCGACTCGTTCGCTCGAAGTCCTGCAGGGCGAGGTAGCGGCGCAGCATCGTCGCGGGCCGGTCCTCTGTCGGGAGCGGCAGCAGCCCGAGCGCCCTGACTGCGTCCTTGTTCCGCTTCTCATGGATCCGATGGAGCAGGGTCTCTTCGTCGATCCGTCCGAGGATCGCGTCGGCGAACAGTTGTGCACGTCGATGGCCGCCGCTGCTCGATGCGTTCTTGCCCGCTGCGTACAGCTTCTTCCACCGATCTCCGCCGAGCGCGACGTGCTGCCGATGGAACCAGTCGACGTCGACGCCGCCGTCGATCAGATCCTGACCGTCGAGGGCGGTGCGTTCCGCCGCCTGCGCCTTCCAGCCTTCGAGTTGCTCGTGCCCGACGCTCCACTGCGTGTCCTTCGTGTGGGCGTGTATCCACCAGACGCCATCGACCAGGCCGCTCCACTCGAGATGTTGCTCCACGAGTTCGGCCCACTGGGGCGCGTAGACCGCCAACTCGATGAGTCGCTTCTCGGTGAGCTTCGTGCGCTCGACCGCAGCGGAGAACTCCGTGACGCCCTCTCCCTCCGCCGGCTCACAGATGCGGATCAGCCTGCTCAGTGCGCCCTTCTTGTCGTCGTCCCATTGGTATCCGCGGCTGAAGCTCAGCGAGCCGAGGGCGCCGATCAGCGTCATCAGGCGATCGACGCCAGCGGTTCGGCCGACCCATCGAACCGCGTTCGATGCCGGTGTCGGCAGGTCTCCGCGACCGGCTTCCGTCGCGACGAGCGCGTCGGCGAGTCGGCATCCGAGGTCTGTCAGCTCGGCGTCGGCGTCGGTCAGTAGGCGCGGACGTCGACGCGTTACCTCGCTGAGCAGCGCTGGGCCGTTCATGAGTGCGTCGACGAGCTGATCGCGAGTCGCAAGCCCGCGCCGAAACGCAGCGAGTACGACCTCGACGCTCACGTGGTTGCGTCGGGCTTCCGGCCGCGGAAGTTCGACCCATTGCCAGAGCTTCCAGAAGCGTCGCGCCTGGTCGGGATCGATGTCGTCGCCCGACAGGAACGCCCTCACGGCGAAGCGCCAGAAGGGGGTCTCGATCAGCGAACCCCTGAAATCCCGACGGCCCGGCTGGTGGGTGTAGTCACCGGTCTCGTCAGGCAGATTCTCGATCGCCTCGTCTGGCACGGACGCTGCGAGATATTCGCACACGGCGAGCGAGAGGCCGGTCTCACGCGTACGTGACGCGTCGGGGGACGCGTCGCACAGGAACGACAACCAATGGGCGACGACTGCCGGATGACGCATCGAGGCCGCCGGAGTCTCTGGTACCAGACGGCGCATGAGTTCGGCCATCGTTGTGGACGAGTACATCGATGCTCGAACGAACCACGTGGCACCCATCGAGTTCCACATGTCGATCAGGAAGAGCCCGCGAAGTACTTCGAGACCGTCGTCATCGTGCGAGTCGTCAGGCCGTTGATCGATCCATGATCGAACCTCATGCTCGAGGAGCATCGACACCGGTTCGATGCCGACGCGGACGTCGCCAGCACGCGGGAGTCTGCGCACGTCAGCGAGCAGCATGTCGCTCGACCCCTGCCAGTTGCGGACGGTCACCTCGGTGTTTCGGTGTCGCTCCGCAAGATCGTCGAGGTGCTCGATCAACCGCAGCGCCGCGTCCGTACACACCTCCGGATCCTCGCCCGGGCCGGTCGGTCTCGGTCGGGGAGGCGGCTCGACGTCTGCCATGAAATCGTCGAACGGTGTGCGTGCGTCAACTGACGCGGCCGTGCCGAGCAACTCCAGTTGGTGGTCGGTCGCCTCGTCAACGAAGTCACTGGCCAGCTTGGCAGCGCGATCACCGAGACCATTGACCGATCCGATGAGCTCGCAGGCTGCGTCGCGCTGATGTCGGTTCCCCGTCGTCCAGAGCCTACGTATCGACTCGACGAGCTCGTCGGGTTCGAGCGTCGACAGCAGCCGGATCAGCGGCTTGCGCGTCGTCGTCGCCTTCCGAGTCAGGAGTCGCTCGAGTCCAGGTGCCTCATCTCGGCGGAGGCCATCCTCGATGATCGCATCGACGACGGCGTTGCGGACGTCGGAACTCGGATCGCCAGCGAGTCCGATGACGGCAGCGCGCAACGTTCCGTCGAGTCGCCGGTCACCGGCGACCGTGACGAACTGTCGACGGGTCGGGGCATCCATCAGCGGGAGGTCGGGGACGAAGCGGGCCAGATCATCGGCGTCGGCGAGTCGGATCGCGATGGCGAGCACGCTCGGTGCCCGAGCCGGCATCGTGACGTGCTCGTGGACGTACGGTCCGAACCGTTCATCCTGCTTCGGGAGTCGCGCCGCGAGTCGTCGGAGCGGCTCGATCAACTCCGGTCGAGCCTCGACGGATTGCCATGGCTGCCACCACGACGGGGTCACCAATGTCGCCGCCCGAACAGCAACCGCGGTGTCCTCGTCCTCGATCGCGGAGGTCACGACGTCGCTGTCGAGCGGGACGCGAAGCGTTGCGAGGAAGTGGATGATCGCACGACGAATCGGGACCGACCGCTCGCCGTCGGCGACGGTCTGCTCGAACCGTCGGCTCGCGCCCTCGACGGCGTCGGACGAGTCGCGCATCGCCGTGGCCATGAGCGCGAGATAGATGTCCGCGGCAGCGTCGCTCGCCTCGATCGCTCGCTTCGCAAGGTCGATGTCGCTGCGGAACGCGATCAGTCGATCGAGGTGGCGCGCGACCACCCTCGAGTTGGTCGTGTCATCCGGGAGACCGAGCCACACGCCGACAGTTCGGATCGCAGCCGCGAATCGCAGGAGGTCGTGTTCAACCATGCAACCGAGCAGTTGGTCGAATGCGCGGGGATGAGCTTCGTCCATCACCTCGAAGATCGATTGGCGGAGTCCCTCCTGGCGTTGCGCCGCGAGCAGCGTCTGCTCGATCAGCCGCCACCCTTCCGGTCGATCGGCTTGGAGCAGCCCGCGCACGACGTGATCGCCCATGTGACCGATTGGGTGGTCGCCGGTCGCCTGCCGGACGAGGGAGTCGAAGACGCGATCGCCGGTCGTGTCTCCTGCGTCGATAGCCGAGGCGAGTAGCGAACCGAAGCCGAATCCACCGGTGTCGAGGTGGGCGGCCCAGTCGGCGACCCAGTCGATCGTCCTCTCGGGGTGGTGCTCGAGGCGCCGTGCGATGCTGATGACCGAGGTGAACCGAAGCGACGCCGTCAACTCGGGGTGATGCGGGACCCGGAACGCTCGACGACCCGCTCCTGTGATCAAGGGTTGGTCGATGGACCACGACCACCAGCGCAGGAGCGGTTCTGCGAGGCCGGGATGCAGCGCGGTGAGCAGGCGCCGTCGCTTCCGATCGCTGAGCGCGACGAAGAGGGCAGTACCCCGTTCGTAGGCGTCGACATTCCGCCGGTGGATCGACAATCCGACGATGTCCTCGAGAACGCGCCGGCTGGCTTGGTCGAGCGACGCAATCCGGCGGGCGCGTTCGGCCTCCCAATCGGGAGCTGCGAGTGATGCGAGCCGGGTAGCTGCTTCTTCCGCGACGAGCATCTCAGCCTCCTGCGAGCGCCACGAGTCGGACGAACATGACATCGGTGTCGTCGTGGAGTGTCACGACCGAGCGCAGTTCGGTGATGTCCTGGCCGTCGACCATCACTTTGAACAGCCCGTCGTCGAACGCGAGCAGCGCCCGCTCGACTGCGCGATCGACATCGATCGGTTCGTCGTCGGTCGCCTCGACATGGGCGCCGAGGCGCACCACGCCCAAGGCGGCATCGGCTCGGACCTCGGCGTTGGTCAGGAACCGCAACACGCTCTGCCCCTCACGGCGGCGTTCGAATGCCGAGACCTCGCTGCTGACGACGTGCTCGATGAGCGTACGGAGCTCGATCGTCGGTGGCAGCGTCGGTGGCAGCTCGAGGCGGCGGCGCTCGACGCCTGCTCCCCGTCGTCCGATCGTGCGTGCCGAGACATGAAACGCCACGCTTGCGCCATCGGCATCTTTCGCCACGGACTTGACCGTATGTCATCGGTCGACGCCGTGACCCCGCCGCCGGGCCCGGTGTGACAGCCTGCGGGTAGAATCGACGTCGTCCGGTCTCGCTCGCCGAGGTCGGGGATCGCTGCTGGCGCAGCCGAACACCACGAGTGAACGGAGCCGCCCATGGCGATGCCCACCCACCACACCGGCGACCTCGGCGACGGTCTGCCGACCGAGCCGCACCACCACAACGTCCCGGTCGCGGGTTGCTACGACTGCGAGATGATCCAGTCGATCCTCGACATCGAGTTCGAGCTGCGCCACCACTCGCTCGACCTCTGGGTCGCCGGCTGGACACCCGACGAGTTGCTCGAGCACGTGCGTACGTCGGTGGCCGACAGGCGTGCGGTCGATCTCGTCGCCCACGCCATCGTCGTCGACGACTCCCACCGCAACGATCACGCCCGGCCACCCGAGTGGCGGGCGGCGATCCAGCGGCTGCGCACCGTCGCGGGTGTCGACGACGTGGAGCCGGGTTGGTACGCACGCTGGATCCGAGCCAACTCCACGCTCGACACGTGCGAGGTGGCGGCCCGCTGCCTCGCCGACCTGCTGCACGCGCTGCGCAGTCTCCAGGCGCCGGCACCGGAGCGTGCGGCCGGGTAGGACTTGAGTAGCATCTCGGGTGTGAAGCTCAGTGTGAGCCTGCCGGACGACGACGTCGGATTTCTCGACGACTACGTCGAACGACACGGTCTCGGCTCTCGGTCGGCTGCGGTGCAGGCCGCGGTGTCGTCGCTTCGACGGGAGGGTCTCACGTCGGCCTACGAGATCGCCTTCGCCGAACACGCCGACGAACTGGCCGGCTGGGATGTCACGGTCGGCGACGGGCTCGACTGAGGCCGGCGTGCGACGGGGAGAGATCTGGTCGGTCGACCTCGAGCCTGCGGTCGGCTCGGAGTCGTCCAAGCGTCGTCCCGCTGTGATCGTCAGCAACGACCATGCGAACGTGGCCGCGGAACGCGGCGGTGCCGGAACGATCACGGTCGTGCCGCTGACGTCGAACCTGCGGACGGTGCTCCCGTTCCAGGTCGAGTTGTCGCGCGCCGACACCGGGCTTCGCCACGACTCGAAGGCACAGGCCGAGCAGGTCAGGGCGATCTCGCCACGGCGACTCGGGCGACGGGTCGGGCTCGTCGCACGCGACCGGATGCTCGACGTCGACCGAGCCCTCCGTCTCCACCTCGACCTCTGACGTCTCCGCCTCGAACCGCCCGAACCGCTTGCCCGAACGCGCCGACGGCGACCCGACCCGCACAGGGTGAGGCGCCGTCGGGCCGGACGAGCGGGGCCGGCCTGCTCAGTCGTCGGTCGGGGCGACCGGTGCGAGCGGGGCGATGGGTGCCTCGATGAGCTGTGGCTTGCCCATCGAGCGGTACTCGGTGGACACGGTGGCGACGATCTCGCCGTCGAGGCGGGTGTCGCCGTCGATCACGAGGTCGAGCGAGTCGATGATGCCGTCGCGCACGTCGACTACCAGTCCGATCTCGTCCGGCAGGCTTCCCGCCGGATCCTCGCCACTCAACATCAAGGCGAGTCCGATCGGCAGGTCGTCGGGATCGAGCCCGAGTACATCGGCTGCGGGGACCGTCCCGGTGAAGCGTTCGGTACCGTCGCTCACGTCGGCCCGCTCCACATCGTCGGCCGCCTCCACGATCGCCACGAGTGCTTGCGGGTCGAGCGAACGCGACGAACCGAAGAAGAAGTCCGCCGTATCGATGCCGAGCTGCTCGGCCACCTCGGTGTTGTCGATCCATCCCGTGCCGTCATCGACGTAACTCCGACCGTCGACGAACGCAAACCGGCTGGTATCGGACCGGCCGGGAACTTCCGTCGTCCACTCGATGGTGTAGTCACCGTTCTCGAACCGGTAGTCGACGAAGGCATCGACGGACTCGTCAGTGGAACCGTCGACCGACTCCACGTTCATCTCGAGGACGAGGTTGCCCGAGTCGAACTGTGCCGACCGTTCGGCAGCGGCGATGACGGAGGCGTGGGCCGACGGCGAACCGTCGCCGACGACGAGCACAGCTCCGATCGCCACGGCGGCCGCTCCAGCGAGCACGCCGCCGGCCAACGCCGGCCGCCGCCAGATCGACGGGCGCCCGAACGAGGGAGGCGGGCTGCCGGCGCCGTTGGACGCCTTGGCGTCGTCGCGGCCGATCACCCCGATGTGTCGGGTGGTGCTCGGCGTGCGGGTGGCCGAGCTCGTGGTTGTGTTGGTCATGGTGATCTCCTCGAACAGGGCGGCGCGCGCCCGGGAGCGGGTGGGGTCGTCGACGGCCCCGATCGCACCGCGGGCGGTGGTCGTCATGGGGTCGGCCTGTGCGAGCCGGGCGAGCAACTCATCGTGTTCGGGCTGCTTCTCCGGATCGTGCGGGGCGTTGGTCATGGCGTCACCTCCTTGGGTGTGGCTGGTCCGTCATCCGACACCTGTCGAACATGTCGAGGTCCTTTCACGTCGTCGGCCGAGGGAGTCAGCCGATCGAGTTGCCGGGCGAGACGCTTGCGAGCGCGGTGCACGCGTATGGCCACCGCGTTCGACGAGCAGTCGAGGACTGCGGCGATCTCGGTGTGGCTCAATCCGTCCCACACCAGGAGACGCAACACCTCCTGATCCGCCTCGCGCAACGAACCGAGCGCGCGCAGGGTCAGTGCGGTCTGATCGACGACGCCCGACTCGTCGTCCGAACCGTGGGTCGTCGACGCCACCGCGGCATGCTCGGCGGCTGCCTCGTCGATCAGGCGGGCGGTGACCCTGTCTCGGGTTCGGCGTTTGCGACGGTCGTTGCGGAGCTGGTTGCGGGCGACGCCGAACACCCACGGACGTGTGCCGGGCGGCGCAGGAACCACCTCCAGTCGTCGCCACACGATCGTGAACACCTCGGCGACCGCGTCGTGTGCATCGTCCACCGAGGTCGTCCGACGCCGGCAGTAGGCGTCGATGTCGTCGTACAGGTCGTCGTAGATCGCTCGGAAGCGCTCGCGGCGGATCGGATCGCTCACGACCACCACTTGTCGCCACCGACCGAGACCTTTCACCTGCCGCCGAGTCTGGCCGCGATTCGTGGCCCACGCAGTCGCGGTCGAGCACTCGGGTACGACGACCTACGCTCGCACGATGGGAACCGAGCACACCGACGGACTCGGCCAGGCGTGGGACGCCTCGTTGGACGACGTGCGAGCGCTCTACGACGGCTGGGCCTCCGACTACGACCGCGACGTCGTCGACTGGGGCTACGACGCCCCTGCGGTCGTCGCCGACCGCCTCGCCGGTCTGGTCGCCTCCGACGCGATCGTGCTCGATGCCGGCTGCGGTACGGGCTTGACCGGCTCTGCGCTCGCGAGCCGCGGCTTCGGCGACGTGGTCGGCATCGATCTCTCGGTCGAGGCCCTCGACGTCGCTCGACGGCGCGGTGTCTACCGAGAGGTGGCCCAGGTCGACCTCGGCGGCGTCCTCCCGTTCGACGACGGCGCGTTCGACGCAGTCATCTGCTGCGGTGTCCTCTCCTACGTCTCCGACCTCGAGCGAGCGCTGACCGAGTTCCTCCGCGTCGCCCGGTCCGGCGGCCCGGTGATCATCACGCAGCGGACCGACCTGTGGATCGAGCGCGACAACGCGGCGACCCTCGATCGGATGGTCGCGTCGGGGCGGTGTGCGGTGGACATCTCGGCCCCGCAGCCGTATCTCCCGCGCCACCCCGAGTTCGGCACGGAGATCCTGATCCGCTACGTCACCTTGACGACCACCGCCGAGGCCTGAGCGCTCAGGTCGCGCCGTCGGCGAAGTCGCGATGTCCGTCGGACGTCTCGCCGTGTTCGCCGATCGTCCGCTTGCGCCGTGACTCGCCACGCAGCGCCGCCAGCGGATCCTGCTGGTCACCGACGTAGCCGAGCGCGAACGCACCCTCCTGGTAGCCCATCATGCGGAGCAGGTCGTCGTCGAGGTCGCGGGCGATCTCCGGCGGGCAGGCCAGGTACTGGTTCTCCTCCTGGCGGACCCAACCGACGGCATAAGTGATGTTGACGCCGCGGCGCACGGCGCTGGACCGGTTGGCTCCGCCGCCGTGCAGCACCTTGCCGTCGTAGAACAGCACGCTTCCACGTCGCATCTCGACCTGGGCGGTGGGCATCGACGTGGCCATCGCCTCGGGCACGGTCGACGAGCCCGGCACCACCTGTGTCCCGCCGTTCTCGACCGTGAAGTCGGTCAGCGCCCACATCGTGTTGCACTGCACGTGGTAGTCGTCGGGAAACGGGAACAGGTCGAACGCCATCTGGTCACGGTGCAACTGCTGCGCCGTCTCGCCGGGCTCGATCGAGATGATCTGGGTCAGGTGTAGCTGCACCGACGACACGTGATCGAGGAACGACCGAGCGGCGCCGACCACGGTCGGGTGCATCACCAGCTCGCGAGCGGTCGGGCACCGCGCGATCAGCGCGCCGGTGCGTCGCGTGTGCCTGCCGTCGTACGCGTCCTCGCCCGTTCCCGACACCTCGATGAACGGCGCTGCCTCGGCGTCGAGCCGGTCCATCGTCGTCTCGTCGACCACGTCGTCCACGATTGCGTAGCCCCACCGGCGGAGCCGTGCCGCGATGTCGACCGGATCGGTGCGGGGCGACAGGTGCGCGAGCTCCATCGACGGATGGTAGGCCGCAGCCGGCGCGACTCGGGCCGAGCACTACCGTCGCGAACATGGCGCAGCGGATGGTCATCCACGCCGACGATGTCGGGTTCTGCCACGGCGCGAACGTCGCGTTCGTCGAGCTGTCGGAGCTTGGCACGATCACCGCCGGCTCGGTGATGGTGCCGTGCCCCTGGTTCACCGAGATCGCCTCCATCGCAGCAGCTGACGCTGACTCGCGGGAACCGACACTCGACGTCGGCGTGCACCTCACGCTCACCTCCGAACACCGGTGGTACCGGTGGGGGCCGGTCTCGCAGCCGTCGCGACTCGCCGGCCTCACCGACGACATCGGCAACCTGTGGTCGACCGTCGCCGAGGTTCGAGCGCACGCCCACCCCGACGCCGTCGAGGCGGAGTGGCGCGCCCAACTGGATCGCGCACTCGACGCCGGCATCGACGTCACCCACCTCGACGCGCACATGGGCGCGGCGCTCGCTCCCGAGTGGTGCGATCGGTACGTCGCGCTCGGAGCGGAGTACGGCGTGCCCGCGCTCATCACCTCGACGTTCGCCGGCTACGGCCCCCAGAACCACCTGCGAGGGACCGCG
>JBCBDK010000014.1:0-17532 GCA_038529675.1 Actinomycetota bacterium | reverse complement strand
GCGTGCGCTCGCCGGGTGTTCTCCTTCGTGTTCATCAAGACCTACGAACTCCACGAAGAAGACGCCGTCCGCCGCTGCTTCTTCTCGGTGACGCGCGACGAACAGAACCACGAGCAGATGTGCGGCATGGCGATCACCCGGCTGCTCGGCTGGCCCGACCCGCTCACGTACGAGCCGAAGACCGAGATCGGCGAGCGGGCCCAGCGCAACGTCAAGTGGCTGTACTTCAACGGCGGCCGCTACTGGGAGGGCTACAAGCAGGCCGTCCCGAAGTACTCCCTCGCGGTGCTCTTCTCGTCGTTCCTGATGGGCGAGATCGCCGCAGCCACGATCTTCCACCAGATGGCCGAGGGCGCACGTGAGCCCGTGTTCGAGGAGGCGTTCACCAACATCGGTCGTGACGAGGGTCGCCACATGGCGATCTGCATGGCCTTGATGGAGCGCGACTACCCGCACCTCGACGTCTCAGACCGCGAGCTCATCACCAAGCAGATCCGCGCCGGGTACCTGTTCCTCTCCGCGGTCCTGTACGAGCCGCCGGCCGACTTCTGGGACCTGCCGGACGATTTCGTCGAGGTCCAACGGCGCTGCGAGGCCATCGCCCGCGACGCCGGCTTCCACATCCCCGACCTCGAGGCCAAGGAAGCCAACTGGCGCCAGGCGATCCTCAATCTGAAGGCCGTCCTCGACGTGTACGACATCCCGTTCCCGGCGATCCCCGAACTCGGCATCTCCGGCGAAGAGGTCAGCGATGTCGACCTCGACTCCATCATCCCGGTGTTCTGACTTCGGATGACGTCGACGATTCGGCTCGCGCCGTCGGGCAAGGAGGTCGCCACCGAACCGGGTGACACGGTCTTGGGGGCGTTGGAGCGGGCCGGATATGCACTCGACAACAATTGCCGCGCAGGCGCGTGTGGCGAGTGCAAGACCAAGGTCCTGTGCGGCGAGGTCGACCAGGGCGTCGTGCTCGACATGGCGTTGTCGCAGCAGGACCGCATCGACGGCTATCGCCTCATGTGCATGGCCAAGCCGACGTCGGAGGTGTTGGAGATCGAGTTCGGCACCGACGACGCGAAGCCGCTGCTGTTCCCGCCGCGGGACCGCATCCTGAGCGTCGTCACCGACAAGATCCCGCGCACACCGTCGATCGTCGAGGTCCGGCTCCGACCCGTTGCGGACCCGATCCGGTTTTGGCCGGGCCAGTACCTTCTCGTCGGCGACGAGCGGGCAGGAGCGCCGCCGAGGCCGTACTCGATCGCCAACGCACCGCGCAGCGACGGTGAGCTCAGTCTGCTCGTCACCCGCGTGCCCGACGGCACGACGAGTACCTGGATCCACGACGAAGTCTCCGTCGGCGACCGACTCACGGTCGGCGGGCCGCACGGCACGTTCATCGGGGACCCCGGCACCGACGGACCGGTCCTCTGCCTCGCCGCCGGGTCGGGGCTCGCGCCGATCCTGGCGCTCACGGACGCAGCGCTGCGCCGAGGCTTCCGCCATCCGGTGACGATCGTCTACTCCGCTCGCTCGGGAGACGACGTGTTCGACGACGGACTGATCGCGTGGTGGACGGCCAGACACCGGCGTTTCGACTTCAGGGTCACCTACACCGGCGACGACCCACCCGACGATGCGGCGTTCAAGGGTCGGATCCCCGACGTGATCGACGACGTCGCTCGCGGACCGGGTGGCGACCTCGCTGACCGCTCGATCTACATCGCCGGGAACCCGGGGTTCGTCGACGACTGCGTCGCTGCGATCAGCGCCCGCGGTGTTCCCGACGAGCAGGTGTTCGTCGAGCGGTACCACCCCCAGCATCTCCCGGCCGACGCCCACCGTGCGGCACCAGCCACCTGACCCCGGCCAAGCGCCCCGCTGCACCCTCGGTATCCTGCCCGGATGCCCAATCCGCAGTTGTCACAAGCGGCCTACGACAAGCTCAAGGACGAATTCGACGACCTGACCACGCGCGGCCGAATCGAGATCGCCAACAAGATCGAACTCGCCCGCGAGGAGGGCGACCTCAAGGAGAACGCCGGCTATCACGCAGCGAAGGACGAGCAGGGCCACATGGAGGGCCGCATCCGTCAGCTCGAACATCTCCTCGAGAACGCCGAGATCGTGGCCGACACGAAGATCTACACGATCGTCTACGAGGGCGACTCCGACGACATGGCCGAGCGGTACCTGATCGGCAACATGGAGGAGGAGGCCGACGGTGCCGATGTCATCTCACCGACCTCGCCGCTCGGGGCAGCGCTCGAGGGCGCCGGCACCGGCGACACGATCACGTACGACGCCCCCAACGGTTCGCTCACGGTGACCGTGCTCGACGTCTCCAGCGCTTGACGAGCATCGTGACCGACCAGCCCACCGACACGTCGTTCGGTGAGGCGCCCGCGCGCGGCGAGGTCCCGGGTGGCGGGGCACGAGCGGACGCACACCTCCACGATCTGGTCGAGGTGACGAACGTCGACCAGCTCGGAGCGGGGCCCGACGACGACGTCACCGCACTCGATGACGACTCGGGTGACGCCACGGTCGACGTCGCGCGGCCGCCGTTGCCGCCGGCCCGATTCGTCGATCTGTCCGATGACGATCGTGGCGACCTCGGCACGATCGTCGTTCGCGACCACGGCCCGACCGCATCGGCCGCCGCCGACGGTACGCCCGTGGCCTTGCTGCACGGTTGGACGGCGACCGCCGACCTCAACTGGTTTCGCTGCTACGACGGGGTGGCGAACGACCGCAGGGTGTTCGCCTACGACCATCGCGGCCACGGTTCCGGCATCCGGACCAAGAAGCGGTTCCGGCTCGAGGACTGCGCCGACGACGTCGTCGCCGTCGCCGATCGGCTCGGGATCGACCGCTTCGTGGTCTGCGGCTACTCGATGGGTGGCCCGATCGCCCAGCTCGTGTGGCGTCGCCATCCCGAGCGGGTGGCAGGCCTCGTGCTGTGCGCGACCGCAGCGACGTTCTCGTCGCAGCGGGCCGAGCGCTGGTCGTTCTTCGGCCTCACGGGCCTCGCTGCGCTCGCTCGTGTCACCCCCGAGCAGGCCCGCGGCTGGTTGACCGAGCAGTTCTACCTGCAGCGCAAGGCGGACCGATGGGAGCCGTGGGCGATCGAGGAAGCAGCCAGCCACGACTGGCGCCTCCTGCTCGAGGCGGGGAGTGCGATCGGTGACTTCGACTCGACCGACTGGATCGGCGACGTCGACGTGCCGGTGTCGCTGCTCGTGACGACCCGCGACCAGGTCGTCAGCCCGCGCCGTCAGACCCAGCTGTTCGAGCTGATCCGACACGCCGACGTGTATCGCATCGACGGCATGCACGACGCGTGCGTCGCAGACGCCGATCACTTCGCACCGGCGTTGGTTCGTGCGCTCGACTCGATCGAGCGCCGACGATGAGCCGCCGAGTCGTCCGAGCGATCGCCATCGCGGGCGGTGCCGGTGCCCTGGTCGCCGTAGGCGCCGCCTGCGTCCGCGCCGGAACTGCTGTGCGCACCGAGAACGAGGGCCCTGCCGGGAGGCCGAACGGCGGCAGTCCGATCGCGAACCACTCGCTCATCGGCCGCAACGTCCGTCTCCTCCGGCTCGGTGCCAAGGTCGGCGCGGGCTATGCGGCGACCGCGGCGCGCAAGACCTTCGCCGACGCAGACCGGCGCGACGAACTCGATCGGTCACACGAACTCGCCACCGCCGAGCAGGTCGCGGCCGAGCTCGGCCAGATGAAGGGTGCGCTGATGAAGCTCGGCCAGATGGCGAGCTACCTCGACGACGGGCTCCCCGAACCGCTGCGCGTTGCGCTCGCTCAGCTCCAGTCCGACGCCCCACCGATGTCGATCGACCTCGCCCGCGCCACCGTCGAGGAGGAGCTGGGCCGACCGATCGACGAACTGTTCGTCGAGTTCGACGACGAGCCGATCGCAGCAGCATCGATCGGACAGGTCCACCGGGCGATCGCCGTCGTGCCCGACCCGGCGACCGGGGAGCGGATCGAACGCGCCGTCGCTGTCAAGGTCCAGTATCCCGGCGTGGCAGAGGCGATCGCGTCCGATCTGCGCAACGCCGACATGCTCGGGACGTTGCTCAAGCAGAGCTTCGGCGGCCTCGACCCGAGCGAGATGGTCGACGAGATCAAGACCCGCCTCGTCGACGAGGTCGACTACGAACTCGAAGCCGACAACCAGCAACGCTTCGCGGACTACTACCGCGGCCATCCGTTCATCCACGTCCCGGAGGTGTACGACGAGCTGTCGACGCGACGGGTCCTGACGACCGAGCTCGCGACCGGCTTCCGCTGGGGCGAGCTCCTCGAACGGCCCCAGTCCGATCGGGACCACGCCGGCGAGGTCATCTTCCGGTTCGTGTTCCGTTCGCTCTATCGGTTCGGTGCCTTCAACGGCGATCCGCATCCGGGCAACTATCTGTTCCATGACGACGGCCGCGTGACCTTTCTCGACTTCGGGCTGGTGAAGCACTTCACAGCAGACGAACTCGACATGTTCGCGTCGATGGTCAAGGCAGCAGCGGTCGACCACGACGCCGGTGAGTTCCGCCGCATCGTGGAGTCCGCCGGCATGCTGCAACCGGACGCGCCGGTCGACACCGACGAGGTCGGCGAGTACTTCTCGCTGTTCTACGACACGGTTCGTCAGGATCGGGCGATGACGTGGACCCGCGAGTACGCCAACTCGGTCGTTCGCCACACCTTCGACCGGACCAGCCCGATCAGTCAGTACGCCACGGTGCCCCGCGCGTTCGTGTTCATCCAGCGCATCAACCTCGGTCTCTACGCCCTCCTGGGCGAGCTCGGTGCGTCGGGCAACTACCGCCGCATCGCCGCCGAGTTGTGGCCGTTCGTCAACGGCGCGGCGAGCACCGAGCTGGGTCGCGCAGAAGCGGAGTGGCTGACCGGTCGCACCGGTTCGGACCGGTCGGGCCTCGATCGCACCGACCACGCCCACACCGACCAGCCCCACTGACCCGATCGGGCAGCGAGCCACCGATAGCGTCGTGCCGATGCGGCGCCTCTCGTCCCTCGTCATCGTCTCGGCTCTCGCCCTCGCTGCGTGCGGCGGATCCGACGCCGACTCCGCCGCCGAGGATCCGATCGAGGACGACACCGGCGAGCCCGACGCCGAGACAGGCGATGCCGGCAACGACGACCCGGATTCCAGCGGGAACACCGGCAGCGGATCCGACGACGACTCGGACCCCAGCGAGGACGACGCCGGCACCGCCGACGACTCGGACTCCGGTGCGGACGGCGCCGACACGAATGCGTCGGACGAGCCCGATGGCGCAGGGTCCGCCGACAAGCCCGAGGTCGACGTCCCCGGCGAGGCCCCGGCCGAACTCGTTCGCACCGTGCTGATCGAGGGCACCGGCGAGCCGGCGTCCGAGGGCGACACCGTGGTCGTCGACTACGTCGGCGTCCGCTCGCTCGACGGTGTCGAGTTCGACAACAGCTACGACCGCGGCGAGCCCTTCCCGGTCACGCTCGGCTCCGGCGGCGTGATCGCCGGATGGGAGCGGGGTCTCGACGGCGCGCGCTCCGGCGAGCGGGTCCAGCTCGACATCCCCGCCGACCTCGCCTACGGCGAAGCCGCTCGCAGCGACGTGATCCGCGAGAACGAGCCCCTGACCTTCGTGATCGATGTGCGCCAGGTCGTCAAGATCCCCGATGCGTCCGACGCGCCCACCGAGCCCGGTGTGGAACTCTCCTCCGGCGACGGCGTCGACGACACCGAGTTCGTCGACCTGGTCGAGGGCAGCGGCCCCACGCTGGCCGAAGGCGACACCGCCGTCCTGCACTTCGTCTACTACCGGGCCGACAACGGGGTCGCCCTCGAGTCGAGCTGGGAGGCCCAGCCGCTCACGATCGCGTTCGTCGAGGCCCAGCTGCTGCCCGGCCTCGCCGAAGGCATGCAGGGGATGCAGGTCGGCGGTCGCCGCGCGATCACGATCCCGCCAGAGGATGGCTTCGGCGACGAGGGCAACCCCCAGGGCGGCCTCCCGGCCGACACCGACATCATCTTCGTCGTCGACCTCCTCGGCGCGTTCTGACCGAACGACCCGCGGGGCCTGCACCATGTGAGGGCAGCCGGTCGGGATGCGGTGTGATCAGACGACTTCGCGCAGGTCCAGGCCGAGGTCGAGGATCCGTGCCGAGTGCGTCAGTTCACCCACGGCGATCAAGTCGACACCGGTCTCGCCGACCGATCGCGCCGTGGCGAGCGTGAGCCCGCCGCTCGCCTCGATGCGCACGTCGGCGTCCATCTCGTCGCGGATCGCGACCGCCTCGCGCATCTGGGTCGGATCGAAGTTGTCGATGAGCACCATGTCGGCACCGGCCTCGATCGCTGCGCGGAGCCCGTCGAGCGTGTCGACCTCGATCTCCACCTCGATCGTCGATTCCAGTTCTCGTACCCGTCGATACGCCTCGGCCACGCCCCCGGCGGCGGCGATGTGGTTGTCCTTCACCAGCGCCATGTCAGAGAGGCCGAACCGGTGGTTGGCCCCGCCGCCGCAGCGAACGGCGTACTTCTCGAGCGCCCGGAGGCCCGGCGTGGTCTTGCGGGTGTCGCGCACCGTTGCCGGCGTGCCGACGAGTTCGTCCGCCCACCGCCGGGTGAGCGTGGCGATGCCCGAGAGCCGACACAGCAGGTTGAGAGCCGTGCGCTCGGCGGTGAGCATCGAGCGCGTGGATGCGGTGACCCGTGCGACGTCGGTGCCGGCGTCGACGCGATCACCGTCGCTCACCGACGACACGAGGTCGCTCGCGTCGCTGCCGCACACCGTGTCGATCACGGCGGCGACCACCGGCAGTCCGGCGACGACGCCGGACTCGCGCGCACCGAAGGTCGCCACGCTGCGCTGTCCGCTTGGGATCGTGGCGACGGTCGTGACGTCCACGCCACCCATCAAGTCCTCACGAAGCGCGTCGCGCACCAGCTGGGCGACGTCGTCGGGATCGAGGTCGGCGGCGAGCAGCAACGCTCGCGTCGGCGATGACAGCGGATGCATCACGAACACGAGCTCACCCTACGGACTGGGCTGCGTGGCGGAGGTGGTGGCCACCACCCCGGTGGCGTCCTGGACGACGGTGAGGTGACGGATCCAACGATCGTCGGGCTCGGGGTGGTCGGACCGCCGATGACAGCCGCGGCTCTCGGTCCGCTCGAGTGCGCTCGCGACGACGGCGGTTGCGATCGTGATCAGGTTGGTCGCCTCCCACGACGCGCGTGACGGCTCGACGACGCCGCGCTGTGCGTCGGCCCGACCCATCGACCGTGCGAGCGTGCCGAGCGCAGCGGTGGCGGATGCGAGCGACGACGCCGACCGCATCACCCCGACGTGGCGCGACATCGCAGCGCGCACCTCGCGGAGCCGCACCGGATCGAACAGGTTCGGCTCGATCGGATCGTCGCCGCCGGGCACGACGCGGGCCGGCCCCGGCAGCTGCCAAGCGAGCGAACGGCCGACGCGTGTGCCGGCGACGACCGACTCGGTCAGGCTGTTTGAGGCGAGCCGGTTCGCGCCGTGCACACCGGTCGACGAGACCTCACCGACCGCGTACAGGCCGGTCAGCTCGGTGGTCCCGTCGAGCCCTGCGGTCACACCGCCGACCGAATAGTGGGCGGCCGGCGAGACCGGGATGCGGTCGACGGCCGGGTCGAGCCCGACCTCAGCACAGGCGGCATGGATCGTCGGGAACCGCTGGGCGAATCGGTCGCCCATGTGGGTCGCGTCGAGGTAGACGTGATCGTCGATGCCGCCGGGTGCCTCGGCCATGCGAGCTGAGATCGCCGCCGACACGACGTCGCGCGGTGCGAGGTCTTCCTGGGGGTGGACACCGGCCATGATGCGTTCGCCCGCTCCGTCGAACAGGATCGCTCCTTCGCCCCGCACCGCCTCGGACACGAGCGCCTGCTGCCCGCGGGCGTCGGGACCGCGCCACATGACGGTCGGATGGAACTGCACGAACTCCATGTCGCGAACCGGGAGCCCGGCTCGCAGCGCCATCGCGATGCCGTCTCCGGTCACCGCCGGCGGGTTGGAGGTGGAGGCGAACACCTGCCCGTAGCCGCCGCAGGCGAGGACCACCGCCCGGGCCGTGATGACGCCGACCGACTGCAGCGCTCCGTGCTCGTCGGTGCGCCCGACTCTCACCCCCATGCACTGTCGCTCCCCCGCCGCGTTCACGCCGACGATCAAATCGAGCGCGAACGCGTGGTTCATCACGTCGACGCCCGCACCGATTGCAGCTTCGTCGAGCGTCCGCTGCACTTCGGCGCCGGACTGATCACCGCCGGAGTGGACGATCCGGTCGTGACTGTGACCGCCTTCGCGGGTCAGCGCGATGTCGAGGTCGAATCCCGGCCGTGCGTCGGGGCCGTGGTCGGGGTCGAACGCCGCGCCGAGACGCATCAGATAGCGGATCGAGGTCGGGGCCTCCTCGACGAGTTCGCGTACGGCGTCCTCGTCGCACAGCCCCGCGCCGGCAGCGAGGGTGTCGCTGAGGTGGTGGTCGTGCGAGTCGGCCGGGTCGAGCACGCCGGCGAGGCCGCCCTGGGCCCAGCGCGTCGAGCCCGCCTGCAACACGTCTTTGGTGACGACGAGCACGGATCGCACCGGGCGGCAGGCGAGCGCCGCCGACAACCCGGCCGCACCGGAGCCGAGAACGACGACGTCGGCGTCACGCTCCCACGTCGGTGCCGGCGCAGCGAGCCGCGACGGCAGGCTCATCGCGCCCCGCAGGCGTTGTGCCCCGGTCGATGCATCACCGTCACTCGGCGGTCGGCGACGGCGTGCCGATCGCCACCATGCGTTCGAGCGAGGCTCGGGCGCGGTCGGCGATCTCGCGGTCGAGCGTGACCTCGTCGCGACCGTGCTCCAGGCTCGCCAGCAGCTTCGCCGGCGTGATCATCTTCATGTACTTGCACACTGCGGCGCGGTTGACCGGCTGGAAGTCGACCTGGGGTGCGGCCTTCTCGAGCTGGTGGATCATGCCGGTCTCGGTCGCCACGAGCACGGTCGATGCTGACGTCTCGCGGGCGGCGGTGATCATGCCGCCGGTCGACAGGATCTTCGTGCGTTCCTCTGGCACGACACCGGCACCGACGAGGTAGAGCGCCGAGGTGGCGCAACCGCATTCGGGGTGGACGAACAACTCGGCGTCGGGCTGTGCGTCGACCTGCTCCTTGAGGTCCTGGCCGTTGATGCCGGCGTGCACGTGACACTCACCCATCCAGATGTGCATGTTGTCGCGTTGGAGCTCGCGCTGAACGTGGGCACCGAGGAACTGGTCGGGGCAGAACAGCACCGGCTGGTCCTCGGGGATCGACGCGACGACCTCGACGGCGTTCGAGGACGTGCAGCAGATGTCGGTCTCGGCCTTGACCGCGGCGGTCGTGTTGACGTAGCTGACGACGACGGCGCCCGGGTGCTCGTCCTTCCACGCACGGAGCTGCGGTGCCGTGATGGTCTCGGCGAGCGAGCAACCGGCCCGTTCGTCGGGGATGAGCACGGTCTTGTCGAAGCTGAGGATCTTCGCCGACTCGGCCATGAAGTGGACGCCGCAGAACACGATCGTGGCCGCATCGACCTCGGCCGCCACACGGCTCAGCCCGAGCGAATCGCCGGTGTGGTGCGCGATGTCCTGGATCTCGGGCAGTTGGTAGTTGTGCGCCAGGATCACCGCGTCGCGCTCGTCGGCGAGTGCCAGTACCCGGTCGCGCCAGTCGCTGGGGAGGAGATCCACGCTGGTGCCCATACTCGTCTCGGTCACGGGGTCCACCCTATGCGGAGTCGTCGCCACCACCCCGAGCGGTTCGCCCACCGTGGGAGCGGTAGGCCGCCACCGCAGCATTGATGGTCGGGAACACGGCGTCGTCGCCGAGCCGCTCGCGCAGGCCCGATCGTTCGAGCACGCCGACGACCCGGGCGTTGGCGCGGGCGATGCCGACGATCATCCCGGCCTCGCGCAGATCGCTCACCATGTCGTCGAGTTGGTCGACCGCAGTCGTGTCGATCGAGCCGATCCCCTCCATGTCGACCACGACCATCAGCTCCTCGCCCGGGTTCCGGTCGAGCGCCAGCGCGAGCCGCTCACGGAAGTGCTCGGCGTTGGCGAAGAACAGTGGCGCATCGAAGCGGTAGACGAGCAGCCCCGGCTCGATCACCGCTCGCTCGTCCTCAACGTTGATCCACCCGTCGAGACCCTCGCCCGAACCGAGGATCGCGTCGTGCGGCCGCGCCACGCGCGCCACCGTGACGAGCAGCGACAGCACGACCGCCAGGACGACACCCACGAGCAGGTCGGTTCCGACCACGACGACGCACGTGATGACCGCGAGCCCGGTTTCGACGTAGCTGATCGAGGCGATCCGACGGAAGCCGTCGACATCGACCACGGCGATCGCCGCGGCGACGATCACTGCGGCGAGCCCCGCCCGCGGGATGTCGGCGAGGAGCGACCGGCCGACGCCGAGCACGACGATCAGCGCGACGAAGGCGACGACGCTCACGAGCTGCGAGTACGCACCGATCGTGGCCGGGACGAACGAACGGGATGCGCTCGACGACATCGGAAATCCGCCGCCGACCGCCCCGGCCGCGTTGACCGCCCCGAGGGCGACGAGTTCTCGGTCGGCGTCGACGTCGTAGCCCTGCTTCGCAGCGATCGAACGGGCGGTGAGGATGTTGTCGGTGTAGCCGATGAGCGCGACGCCGGCCGCCGGACCGATCAGGTCGCGGAGATCGCCGAGTCCGACGTCGGGCATGTTGGGCGTCGGGAACGCGGCCTCGATCCGGCCGACGGTGTCGACGTCGAGCTCGAACAACGCGACGACGACCATCGACGCGGCGAGCCCGATCAGTGCGCCCGGCCAGGTCGGCGCCCGCCATCGAAGCACCTGGATGATCGCGAGCGTGGCCACGCCGAGGCCGATGGTCGTGGCGTCGATCTGGTCGAGCCTCGTGACGAACTGACCGATGCGCTCGAACGGCTCGCCCGTATCGATCTCGACGCCGGTGAACGTGCGGAGCTGGCTGGTGAGCAGCGTGATCCCGACGCCCGTGATGTAGCCGACCAGGACCGGCTTGGACAGCAGGTCGGCGACGAACCCCAGACGCAACAGGCCGGCGAGCAAGGCGACGCCGCCGACCAGGCCGGCCATCGCCGCCATGAGCGCGAGGTAGCGATCGGGGTCGCCGGCTGCGAGTGGCGCAACCGCCGATGCGGCGAGGATCGCAGTCCCGGGCTCGGGACCGACGCCGAGGTGGCGGCTCGTGCCGAGCAGCGCGTAGATCGGCAGGGCGACGAGAACAGCACGGAACCCGGACGACGGTGGCAAACCGCCGAGCTCGGCGTACGCCATCGCCTGCGGCACGAGCATCGCAGCGACGGTCAGCCCGGCCAGCAGGTCGGGTCGCCACCAGGACCGCTGGTACTCACCGCGTCGCACCGTGCCCGTCAGGGAGGTTGCGCCGGCGAGGGAGACGGCGTCGCTCACGCCGGCGACGCTACCGAGACCACCTTGCCCGCACCTGCCGGCTGGACGAAGCTGGCGCGATGGTCACGCCACCGCCCGCAGACGCACCCGACCCGCTCACATCGGTCGGCGACCTCCGTACGATCTACCGGCCGGCGAGCGGCGGAGCGGTCGACAAGGTGATCCACGAACTGGACCACCACTGCGCCGCCTTCCTCGCCCGGTGCCCGTTCTTCGTGCTGTCGACCGCCGACGCCGGTGGGGTGTGCGACGGCTCGCCGAAGGGCGGACATCCCGGGTTCGTGCACGTGCTCGACGAGCGGACCGTGGCGTGGGCCGATCTGTCGGGCAACAACCGACTCGACTCGTTCGAGAACCTGGTCGCCAACCCGTCGGTGGCGATGCTGTGCATGCTCCCCGGCCTCGACGAGACCCTCCGCATCAACGGCACGGCGACGATCACGACGGACCCGGCGACGTGCGAACGGGTGGCGGTCGATGGCCGACCGACGAAGGTCGCTGTCGTCGTGCACGTCGACGAGGCATATGTCCACTGCGCGAAGGCCTATCGGCGGGCACGCCTCTGGGAGACCGAGTCCTGGTTGCGACGAGACGAGCTCCCCGACGGACGCTGCATGGTCCGCGACCACGCAGCGATCGACGCCCCGATGGAGGTCGTTCGTCAGGTCTACGACGCCGACGTCGAAGCGACCCTCTGGCGCGGGGGCGGCGCCTGAGGACCGTCCCCATCGGTCGACATGCCGGCCGGGAGGCTCAACGAACGGGACCGGGGAGCAGGCGTGGCGTCAGCTGCGACATGTGGTCGAACGTCACGGCGCCGGCCTCGGCGAGCACCGCTGTCGGCGTGAGCCCACCCGCGTAGCCGAAGCACACCATGCCGGCGGCTCGGGCAGCTCTGACGCCCGACACACTGTCCTCCACGACCGCTGCGCTGTTCGGGTCGACCGCCATCGTCGATGCAGCGTGCAGGAACAGATCGGGTGCAGGCTTGCCGCGTTCGACGTCGCTCACCGAGAAGATGCGGCCCTCGAACAGCTCGTGGAGACCGGTGATGCCCAGCGTCAGCTGCATCTTCCGGTGGCTTCCACTGGACGCCACACAGGTCGCCACACCGGCATGGTGCAGTGCATCGACCAGTCCTCGTATGCCATCGATGGCGGTGAGGCGTTCTCGAAACGCGATGAGCGTCTCCTCGGTCGTGACGCGGTCGAACTCGGCGGCTCGCTCGTCACCCAACCGCGCGGCGATGTCGGCGAGGACGTCATCGCTCGGCCGTCCCATGAAGCGTGCGACGACCTCGCCAACCGTGATCGGCCAGCCCATCTCGGTGAGCACCCTGGCTTCGATCTCGATCACGATTCGCTCGCTGTCCACCAGGACGCCGTCGCAGTCGAACACGACGAGATCGAAACCCTGGCCAACACGCACCGACAAAGCCTCGCACGGCAACCCGGACCGGCGACGGCAACCTTCATGCATGTCGAGTGCCATCGTAAAACAGGGTGGGCTGACCGGCCGCGCCCCAACGCTGCGCGACACTGCACCGATGTCCACCGATGCGATGCCGCGACTCGGAATGGTGTACGACCGGGCGTTCCCGGCCGGTGAGGTCGTCGAGTACGCCCGACGCGTCGAGGCGGCCGGGTTGGGCGAGCTGTGGTTCATCGAGGACTGCTTCTTCACCACCGGCATCTCGCTCTCCGCCGCCGCGCTGGCATCGACGGAACGGGTCCAGGTCGGCCTCGGGGTGATGCCGGCGGTTGCGCGCCCTGCCGCGTTCACGGCGATGGAGATCTCCACACTGTGCAATCTCGCGCCCGGTCGTTTCACGCCCGGGATCGGACACGGGGTGCAGTCCTGGATGGGGCAGATGGGCGTCCGCGCCACGTCACCGCTCACCGCCCTCGACGAGACGATCACCCAGGTCCGTCGCCTACTCGCCGGTGAGGAGGTCACGTTCGCCGGGCGCACCGTCACCCTCGATCGCGTCCAGCTCGATCAGCCACCCGCAACGCCGCCGCCGCTCCTCGCCGGTGTCCAACAGGAGAAGTCGCTCGCGCTCGCCGGCCGCGTGGCCGACGGCGTGGTCCTCGCAGAAGGCGCCGGACCGACGTACATCGACTGGGCGATCGGCCACACCGGTCGAGCGGCCGACGACGTTCAGGTCGTGACGTTCACGATGCTGTCGGTCGAACGCGACCGCCGAGCTGCGTACGAGCCGCTGGTCGACTTCGTGGCCGGCATGGTCCGGGAGGAGCGGCCGGCGCTGCGCGTGCTCCCGTTCTGGAGCGAGCTGCGTCGGCGGGTCACCGACGACGGCCCCGCTGCACTGCTCGACATGCCCGCCGACCACTGGCTCGAGCTCGGTGCGATCGGCACGCCGGACGATGCGGTCGCCCACCTCGCATCGCTCGCCGCGGCCGGCGTCGACACCGCGGCCGTCTTCCCCGGCCCGGCGCTCGCGATCGCGTACGAACAGATCGATGCGCTCGTCGCGCTACGCGACGCCTAACTCCGCTCAGCCGCCGGGATCCGCTCTGCCGCTGAGATCCGCTCAGCCGCAGTGGCGACCGCCTCGCCATAGCGACGGCCGGGTTGCTTGCCGAGCCGCTCGATCGGACCGCTCACCGAGATCGCGCCGGTGATCGACCCGCCACGCCGGATCGGTGCACTGACCGAAGCGACACCGGGCTCGCGCTCGCCCACGCTCTCGATCCAGCCGTGACGCGCCGGTTCGCCCGACAACACCCGGCCGGCCGAGCCGACATCGAGCGGGAACAGCGAACCCTCGGGCACGATCCACCGCAGGCCGTGTGCGGACTCGAGCGAGAGGACGCAGCGTCGGTGATCGCCTTCGGCGACGAACAACTGCACGCTCTCACCGGTGTCGTCGCGCAGCTGCTCCAGCACCGGCCGAGCCACAGTGGCGAGCGGGAATCGCTCCGCGGCCACGCGTCCGAGCTGCACGAGCCCATGGCCAAGCTCGTAGCGGCCGGCGTCGTCGCGACGGAGTACGCCGTGCGCCTCGAGCGCCCCTGCGAGGCGATGCGCAGTGGCGCGAGGCAGTTCAGTGGCCGATTGCAGCTCGGCGAGCGCCAGCGGGCGGTCCGCCACCGCCGTGACGATGAGCATCGCCTTGTCGAGCACACCCACCCCGGTTACGATGTCCATATCCAGGGACGATATTCCCATTATGTGAGAAACGCAACGAGCGACGACGAGGGAGAGACGATGGGAACGACGCTGCCGGAGAAGGTCTGGAACCGCCACCTCGTCACCGCGGCCGCTGCCAGTGGCGAACCCGACCTCCTGTACATCGACCTCCACCTCGTGCACGAGGTGACGAGCCCGCAGGCGTTCGACGGTCTCCGCATGTCCGGCCGCACCGTGCGCCGACCCGAACTGACGATCGCGACGGAGGATCACAACGTCCCGACCGCGGACATCGATCAGCCGATCGCCGATCCGATCTCGGCCAAGCAGGTCGACACGCTGCGGGCGAACACGGCCGAGTTCGGCATCACCAACTTCCCGATGGGCGACCCGGGCCAGGGCATCGTCCACGTCATCGGGCCCGAGCAGGGTCGGACGATGCCGGGCATGACGATCGTGTGCGGCGACTCGCACACCGCCACCCATGGCGCATTCGGCGCGCTCGCGTTCGGCATCGGGACGAGCGAGGTCGAGCACGTCCTGGCGACCCAGACGCTGCCGCAGGTCCGCCCGAAGTGGATGTCGGTCACCGTCGACGGTGAGCTGCGACCCGGGGTGACCGCCAAGGATGTGATCCTCGCGATCCTCGGCGAGATCGGGACGACGGGCGGCATCGGCCACGTCATCGAGTACCGCGGATCGGCGATCCGGGCACTCTCGATGGAGGGTCGGATGACCGTCTGCAACATGTCGATCGAAGCGGGCGCGAAGGCCGGACTGATCGCCCCGGACGAGACGACGTTCGACTACCTCCGCGGCCGTGCGAACGCACCCACGGGTGACGCGTGGGACGCCGCCGTCGCCGACTGGCAATCGCTTCGTTCCGACGACGACGCCGAGTGGGACGCCGAGATCGTGCTCCGTGCCGAGGGCATCACCCCACACGTCACGTGGGGCACCAATCCGGGGCAGGTCGCGTCGATCGACACCCCGATCCCCGACCCGGCCACCTTCGACGATCCGACGACCCAGGCGACGGTCCAGCGCTCGCTGGACTACATGGGCCTCGAGCCCGGTACGTCGATGCGCGACGTGCGCGTCGACACCGTGTTCATCGGGTCGTGCACGAACAGCCGGATCGAGGATCTGCGCGCTGCCGCCGACGTGATGCGCGGCCGGACCGTGACCGCACCGCGGGTGATGGTCGTGCCCGGCAGCCATGCGGTGAAGGAGCAGGCGATCGAGGAGGGCCTCGATCAGGTTTTCACCGACGCCGGCGCCGACTGGCGCGAGCCTGGCTGCTCGATGTGCCTGGCGATGAACCCCGACAAGTTGCAGCCCAAGGAACGTGCGGCGAGCACCTCGAACCGCAACTTCGAGGGGCGGCAGGGCCCGGGCGGCCGAACGCATCTCGTCTCCCCCGCCGTCGCCGCCGCTACCGCGGTGAAGGGCACGTTCTGTACGCCTGACGATCTGGAGGCACGATCATGAAGGCCGTCGACGTCATCAACGGCACCGGCGTCCCCCTGCGGCGCAGCGATGTCGACACCGACCAGATCATCCCGGCGGTGTGGCTGAAGCAGGTCGAGCGCACCGGATTCGAGAAGGGGCTGTTCTCCGCCTGGCGCGACGAGCAGGACTTCGTCCTCAACGACGAGCGCTTCGCCGGGGCGAACATCCTCGTCGCCGGGCCTGCGTTCGGTGTCGGCTCGTCCCGCGAGCACGCCGTGTGGGCGATCCAGCAGTACGGGTTCGACGCCGTGATCGCGCCGAGCTTCTCCGACATCTTCTCCAACAACTGCGCCAAGAACGGTCTCGTGCCCGTCGTGGTGAGCGAAGCCGTGGTCGAGCGGATCTGGGACGCGATCGAAGCCGACCCGCAGACGGCGATCGTCGTCGACGTGGAACGTCGCACGGTCGAGGTCCCGGCCGCAGGAGTCACCGAGTCGTTCCCGATGTCCGACGCCACGCACCACCGGTTCCTCAACGGGCTCGACGACATCGGCATCACACTCGCCAATGCCGACGCGATCGACGAGTTCGAAACGGCCCGGCCCGCCTGGCTCCCCTGAGCGGCACGGGGTCGGAGGGCTCCGAGTTCGTCGCGACCTCAGTCGGCGAAGTCGAAGGCGTGGACGCGGTGCAGTTCGACGAACCCGACGGCACGGGCGACGCCGGCTGAGCCCACGTTCTCGACGTCGTGGCGGTACAGCTGCGACGCGGTGCCACATCGGGCCGCAGCGAACTCGTGCACGACCGCCGCGCCGAGGCCGACACCGCGGTGGTCGGGGCGGACGAGCACACCGATGTCGTCGAAGCCGGCCGCCGCCCAGAACGCTCGGCCCGACGCGTACGCGGCGATCGTGTCGCGGTCGTCCACGAAGACGCAGATCACCGGATCGGGCTGGTCCACGAAGATGTCGGCCTCGTCCACGTCCTCGGCCGGGCACGACTCGACGAAGGCTCGCACGAGCGCGAGGTCGTCCGGATCCGACGAGTCGAGCCAGCGGACGCTGAGCCCATCGCCGCGGCCGTTCGCTCCGGGCTCGTCGGACGGCGACGGCACACCGTCGGGCAGCAGCAGGTTGACCCCGTCGCCCGCGCGTCGACCTCCCAATGCGCCGCACCGGTCGATGAGATCGGCCAACGTCAGGGTGGGCGCGCCCTCGAGCGGGCCGAGTCGCTCGACGAGTTGCGGAGAGCACGCGAGCAGCGTCCGACCGGGCAGTGCGTAGGCAACGGCGGTCGACGACGTGCGGTCGTCGAAGCCGACGACCGAGGTGCCGAGCGGCAGCGCTCGATCGACGCCTACCTCAAGTCGGTGCTACAGACCTTCTCGACCGCCGCCGATCGAG